>NZ_JAIJHU010000002.1:0-122428 GCF_022723415.1 Barnesiella sp.
GGTATAAAATTTTATACCCATCGTCTCAAATAATAGTAATATTTACTAATCTTAAATTTAAATGACATGGAGAAAAAATTTTTACTAGTGGGAGCGTTATTGCTGGCCGGAGGTTTTTCGACAATGAATGCCGATGTTATTTATGTGACAGAATCCGGTTCGGGCGATGGAACATCGTGGAGTAGTGCCGCCAGTTTGGAAGATGCTCTTAGTTGGGCCGCTGCCGGTGACGAAGTTTTTGTCGCTAAGGGGACGTATACGGGTAGTTTTAAGTTGAGGGCTGCTGCCAAAGTTTATGGGAATTGTGTCGGCACGGAAACCGAACCGCCTACGTATACGACAGCCGAAGGGCTCGAAACTTTTTTGAAGGGTCCCGGAGGAAAACGGGTACTTTATTTGGACGGAAAGGCATCGGAAATTTATGGACTGGATATATCTGGTGGAGATGCATCGACGGAGACCACAGGAGTCGGTCGTGGCGGTGGTGTCTATATTAATAATGGAGGGGCAACTTTGAAGTATTGCAATATTCATGATAATATAGGTGTCGATGGCTCTAAAAATATTTTAGGTTCCAATGGGAAAGCTCTAAAAGGTGTTGGCGGAGGCCTTTATGTCTTGAATGGTAGGTTGGAAAATTGTATTATTGAAAACAACATTGCGACTACTGCTCCGTGGGAAGATACGTCGAAAACTTGGTCTACGGGTATCGGAGGCGGTATTTGCTTGGATGCAACCGAGGGAAATGGGTGTAATCCCGATAATGCCATTGTATTGAATTGTATCATTCGTAATAACAGTACGACTCCAACCGACGATGGGGATTCTTTCCAAAGTCAAGGAGGCGGTATCGCCATCAAGTCGGGTAAATTAATTAATAGCCTTGTTGTCGGGAATTCGGTGAATGGGTCGCTGAATAATCAATCGGTAGGTGGAGGCGTCTGTTGTACTGAAAAAGATGCTTATGTGATTAACTGTACCGTTGCGAAGAACCATGTTCAAGGATTGGGTGGCGGTATCGGATTTCAGACGACAAATGCCGACGGTATGACTGCTACTGTTGCCAACTGTATCGCATGGAACAATACATGTCGTGAAGACGATTATGGTACAGGTAATGCCAATATTCGTTTCGGTAACCCTCAAACAGATGGTAAATTACCGGAAAGAGTGACTATCGGAGCCATTTGTGTACCTGAAAAAACGGTCAGTGCCAGCGCAATTACTTCCGATCCAAAATTTGTCGATGTAGCAGGAGGAAATTATCGTTTGGCAGAAGGTAGCCCTTGTATCGATGCCGGTGATGATCCTGCTATCGAAGGATATGATACCGATTTGGCTGGTAATGCCCGTATATTCGGTACGTCGGTCGATTTAGGTGCTTATGAGGTAACGGACGGTAGTGCCATAGATGATGTTGAAATTCAAGAGGGAGAAGTGGTACGTACTCAGTATTACACGTTGCAGGGTGTAGAGGTTACTTATCCCAGTGTTTCAGGACTTTATATCGTTAAGAAGACCTTCGATACGAAGCAAATAATTACCGAGAAGGTGTTCATCACGGTTAAATAAATATTTCGATGTTTTGTTTGGGTGTATTCGGTAGGGAATTCCGATATCGTCTCAGGCTATTGCTTGCCGAATACCCCTTTTTCAGTCACCGTTAAATCTTTATATCATGAAAACAAATCTACTTAGCTTTTTAGTTTTTACAGTATTTTCATTTCAAAGCGCATATGCTGTAAAATATTTTGTTACCCCAGACGGTAGTGAAGACAGTGACGGATTGAGTTGGGAAACCTCTACTTCGTTGAATGCAATATTGACGTCGACCAATTTGTCGGAGGGAGACGAAATCTTTGTAAAGAAAGGAACATACGTAGCTCCAGAGGGGGCCAGTTTTACTTGTAATAGAGCCGATGTGAAGGTGTATGGAAATTGTGAGGGTACAGAGAGTGAAAAACCTGTTTCTTATCAGTTGGACAATATCGAGACTTTTTTGAAAGGCAGTGGTCGCCGGGTATTGTATTTTAAGACGGCGTCTTACTTTGTAGGGTTCGATATATCGGGTGGGGATGCTTATAATTCTACTGCGGGAGCCGCAGGTCGTGCCGGTGGTGTTTATATCGACCACCCCGATGGAATGATAGAATATTGTATCGTCCACGATAATTATGGATCAAAAACCGATGGCTCCATTAAAGGTGTGGGCGGAGGCGTGTATGCTCGCGGAATCGTAAAGAATTGTATCGTTGAGAATAATATAGCCATAGCAGCCGATGGAAAGAAACCGGGTGTCGGAGGCGGAGTCTGTTTAGATGGTGGGTATTTATTGAATTCCATTATACGAAATAATCATTGTGTCGCAGACGAATCGAACAATACATCGACAGGAGGTAATAATGGAGGTGGTGTTTCGATTAAAACGGGCTATGTCGTGAACTGTTTGGTCGAGGGCAATAAAATTGGCGGGACGGCCAATAATGCCAATTATGGAGGCGGAATAGATTGTAGCATGGTAACCGAACCGGCTGGGGAAGAGATTGTGGCTCATGTAATAAATTGTACGGTCGTAGGAAACGATGCGACGAGTGGCCGCGGCGGTGGTATAGGGTTTGGAAATAAAGGCAGTTCGGAGGTTGTGAATTGTATCATTGTCGATAATGTCGCTCGGTCTGAATCGACACCAGCCGGATCTAACGTTTTTCTGGGACCCGAATCGACGGCGGAAGTTACATATACGATATGGCCTGAATCCGAGGGCGGTGTAGGCAATCTCAATGCCGAACCTCAGTTTGTCGATGGAACTTATATGCTTCAATCTTCGAGTCTGGCGATAAATGCGGGAAATAACGAGGCTATTGGCGATTATGATAAAGATTTAGCCGGAAAAGAGCGGGTTGTTAATGGAACAGTGGATATGGGCGCTTATGAATATGACGGGCTTCCGAGTTCCGTAGAATCGAGTTTTATCGAGTCTGATGAGCCTGTAATAGAAATTCAATATTTTACCTTGTCGGGCCTTCGGTTAGAAAAACCTCAATCCACAGGAATTTATTTGATAAAGAAGATATATGCCTCCCGGAGATATGAAGTCTCGAAGATGGTATTTGTATATAAATAGTTTTTTGGAAGAGTGACTGCACCACTATCCGGTGCAGTCCTTTTTTCGAGGAAATTGGGTTTGTAGTGTTAGATTTTAAATTTATCGAAAAATAACAGAAACAATGGATGAGGTCGTTTTTCAAAGATTTGTCGATGGAGATGATGCGGCATTCACTTTTATTTATAATAAGTATGTCGATCTTCTTTTGCAATATGGCAGAAGTTTGGGATTTGAAAAAGAAGTATTGAAAGATGCCATTCAAGATGTCTTTGTTAAACTATATCTTAATCGGAGGAGCCTTAGCGAAGTGAGGAACTTGAAATATTATTTATTCAGGTCTTTGAAGAATAATTTATTAGATATGTTGAAAGTATCGGTAGATACTTGTAGTATAGATGATTATCAATATAAATTCACTATAAAATGGAATATATTGAATGAGTTGATAGCCGAGGAGGATAAGAAAGAAATAGAAGGAAAATTGAATAAATTACTCAGTTCTCTTACCGGTAGACAACGGGAGATTATATATCTGCGATTCATTCATGAGTTGGAGTATGAAGAGATCGCCTCTCTTATGCACATGACCATACAGTCTTCAAGAAAAGCCGTGTCGAGAGCAATTGGTAAAATGCGAAAGTTGAAAGTGGCTTTTCTTTTTATAATAATCTGTTTATGGTAAAGAAAATTGGAAAAAGAGGGGACAAAAAATGGATTTTGTCGTCTGTATAATAAAAGAAATTTGAAAAAAAATATATCCAAACGATAGAGATGAAAACAAGGGCAGAATATAATATTCTTGATTTTCTTAAAGATGATTCGTTTTTAAGAAGTGTTTTGCTTTTGACCGACGATGATGTTGAATTTTGGGATAATTATGTTTTAGAGAATCCTGAGAAAAAACAAGAAATTGAAGCGGCGAAACAACTTCTTTCGTCTATGACATTCGATGATGAAACTTATTCCGAACAGGAGAAGCTGGAACTTTTGGAGCATGTCAACGATCAAGTGAAATCGATACGGAGGCATCGTTTGTATGTGGGCTTTTATAAGATTTTTGCAGCGGCATGTATCGTCGCTTTACTTTCGGTAGGTGTTTATTCTTTTTTTGCTCCTTTTACTTCCGATAATCAAGTAGCGACGATAGAGAAGAACCGATCTAATTTTGAGAAAGATACCCGATTGGTCATTGCCGGGGAAAGGACGATTCCTCTTGAAGAGGGGGACGATGTGTTGTATGGAGGCGGCGAGGCGACTATTTCGTCGATAAACCAGCAGGACGAACGATATGCAGTAGATGTAAACGATAGTAAGGTCGAATATAATGAATTGATCGTGCCTAAGGGTCGCAGAGCTTCTCATTTGGTATTGGAAGACGGTTCGAAGGTTTGGGTCAATTCGGGCTCGACGTTTCGTTTTCCGACAACTTTTGAGAAGAATAAACGAGAAGTATATGTCGATGGCGAAATTTACATCGAGATTGCCAAAGATGCCGAAAGGCCGTTTTTTGTAAAAACTTCGGAAATGAGTGTGAGGGCATTGGGTACTCGATTTAATGTGATGGCTTATCACGATGAGTTGGCTCAGTCTGTTGTCTTGGTTGAAGGATTGGTCGAGGTTCAATCGAATGATGAATCGAAAAAGAAAATTTTGCAACCTGACCATATGCTGACTTTGGCGAGCAACTCTATGGATATTACTGCGGCGAATACGTATGATTTTATCAGTTGGAAAGATGGATTGCTTCAATTCCGCAGCCAGCCGTTGTCGATGATATTGGCGAAAATTTCCAGACATTATGACCTTTATATCGATTGCGAAAAGGATATTAAAGATTTGAAATGCAGTGGAAAGTTGGTTTTGTTCGATGATCCGAAAGACGTATTGGAAACTATTTCCCGTACGATTTCATTGGAAAAGGCCGATTCTAAAACGGTTCCCATGTCGTATGAAATGAACGGAAATACTATTTTATTGAAGAAGAGAAGTTAATTATAAAACTTGTTAACTACTAATACAGAAAAACTTATGTTACCTTGGAAAAATCTATTTGGAATGTATGGGAGAGGGCATTTCTGTAATAAATTGAAACGTTCGATTCTATTACTTTTTTTGCTGGGTATGTTCCCGTATGCATGGGG
Organism: Barnesiella sp.; assembly: GCF_022723415.1. NCBI lineage: Bacteria > Pseudomonadati > Bacteroidota > Bacteroidia > Bacteroidales > Barnesiellaceae > Barnesiella > Barnesiella sp. The sequence continues at coordinate 5,248 of NZ_JAIJHU010000002.1, forward strand.
CCAGCAAACCAATGTATCTCTCAATTTGAGAAATGTTCCTATTAAAAGTGTTTTGTCTCAAATTGAGAAGTCGACCAATTATTATGTTTTTTTCTATACGGATAATTTGAACTCCGAATTGTCTAAAAGGGTGAATGTTACAGTCAATAATACGCCGGTTGTTACTGTCTTGAACCAGATTTTCAGTACAACGAATATTTCTTATGAAATAAAGAATAAACGTCAAGTGAGTTTATTTCTGGTAGAGAAATCGTCACCGAAAAGTAAGGCTCAGGCTGTAAAGTCAAATAAGATACAGATTACGGGAACCGTTTTCGATGCCAATAACGAACCGTTGATTGGCGCCAGTGTTCGGGTATTGGGGACGACGATTGGTTCTATGGCCGATATAAACGGGGCATTTAAGCTGGAAGTTTCCCCCGGAGATGTATTGGAAGCCTCTTATATAGGATATAATCCTCAGCAGGTAAAGGTCGGTTCACAAACCCGGTTCCAATTTGTTTTGGAGGAGGTTGCCAATACGTTGGACGACATCGTTGTTGTCGGTTATAGTTCACAGAAAAAAGAAACGGTTACCGGTTCTATCTCTATGGTAACCACAAAGGATCTTTTACAATCGCCGCAAGCTAATATTAGCAATGCACTCGGCGGTAGGATTCCCGGATTGTTGAGTGTGCAACGAAGCGGTGAACCGGGGCAAGACATGTCTACGTTGCGTATACGCGGTGTCGGTACTTTCGCCAGTGATGCGGAATCACAGAATCCTTTGATAATGGTAGATGGTATCGAAGTGAATAACTTGAACGATATAGACCCGAACGAAGTGGAGTCGTTGTCTATTTTGAAAGATGCTTCGGCGACTGCCGTATATGGTGTGAGAGGTGCGAATGGTGTTATTTTGATTACGACAAAGCGTGGTGAGTTGGGAAAACCGAAAATTAGTTTTTCGACAAATGTCGCTATCACGAATTTCCCGTTTTTGCCCGAACCGATGAATTCGTATGAATATGCAAGGGCTTATAATGAGGCTCAGGCTTACGATTATTATTCTCAGTTATCGTATATTCCACGTTACTCTGAGGAAGCTATCGAAGCATATCGAACCGGTTCTGATCCTCTGTTTTATCCAGATATCAATTGGTATGATTATATGTTGAAGGATTTCTCGACTCAGACTCAGACAAACTTTAATGTGAGCGGGGGAACCGAGCGGGTGAAATATTTCGTTTCATTGGGTGTGTTTACGCAGAACGGTATGTTGGATACCGGTATATATGACCCGGGGTATAGCTATCAAATTGCATTCAGACGCTATAATATGCGTTCGAATTTCGATATAAATGTTACGAAAAACCTGTTGTTGAGTTTAGATATTTCTAACCAGATGGGAAATTTGCAGAACCCCAATTGGAGTACAGGACAAATTATGGAGTCGTTGAATTCGACACCGTCTAATGCTGCACCGGGAGTGATTGACAACAAGGTTGTGACGATAACCGATGTATTCGGTAGCGGGCGCAATCCTGCCAGTCCTTATACGAGAGGTTGGAAATCGAAGTATGAAAATAATTTGAATTTATCGGGACGGTTCACGTATAAAATGGATTATTTATTGAAAGGTCTTTCTTTGCGTGGAGCTCTTTCTTACAAGAGTTATAGTACAGAAACGAAGACCTATAATGACCGTGGAATAACCTATGACTTGCGAAGAGCCGGCGATGAGTTGATTTTTGTTCCGTCTACCGATCCCGGGAAATTGACTTATCAAGGAACAAATAGCAGGAATATACGCATTTATTCGGAAATCGGAGCGGAATATACCGGCAAGTTCGGGGAGCATACGGTAACGGGATTGGTCTTGTACAATCAAGGGAAATATTATAATCCTACATTAAAGTATAATATTCCTAATGGATATCAAGGATTGGTCGGTCGGGTTACGTACAATTACGGCAACCGTTATTTGGCCGAAGTAAACGTAGGATATAACGGTACTGAGAATTTTGCCCCGGGCAAACGTTTCGGGTGGTTTCCTGCGTATTCGTTGGGGTGGGTTTTGACCGAGGAGCCTTATTTCCCTCGAAATGAAGTCTTGTCATTCTTGAAAATAAGAGGGTCGTATGGAACCGTAGGTAACGATAAAATCGGTGGAGACCGCTTTTTATATTTGCCATCGGTATATACCTATACAGGTAGCAATTCGTATTATTTTGGAGAAGTGGGTTCGTCATATGTGGGATATGTGGGGTCTAACGAGAGTAAGGCCGGTAACCCTGATTTGACATGGGAGAAAGCAATCAAATGGAATGTTGGGGCCGATGTTAAATTTTGGGGAGATCGCATAGGTTTAACGTTCGATTACTTTATGGAGCATCGGGATAATATCCTTTGTAACCGTAATACGGTTCCTACTATCATCGGTATTTCGGCATCGAATCTTCCGGCTTATAATATGGGTCGTATGAGAAATTCTGGTTGGGACGGAGAAATTTCTGTCGGCGATCGTATTGGTGATTGGAGCTATTTTGTAAAAGCTAATTTTACGTATGCCCATAATAAGATTTTGGAACAAGACGAAGTTATCCGTAATGAAGATTATCTCTATCGGACAGGATTACGTTACGGGCAATTCTTCGGTTATGTGGCCGATGGAATTTTCAACTCTTGGGAAGAGGTAAATGCCGCAGGACGACCCGAGTATGTGATGGCTAACAATAATAATAAGATACAGCCGGGAGATGTTCGTTATGTGGATATTAACGGTGACGGCAAAATCAATGACGATGACCAAGTTCCTATCGGGTATTCCAATTTTCCGGAAATCATGTATGGAATTTCATTAGGAGGGTCTTATAAAAATCTCGATATTTCATTGCTGTTTCAGGGGGCGACTCACGTGTCCAATATGCCTTCTCGTCGTATTATGCGGGGCTTTTACGAATATACGGGAGCTAATCGTGATTTGTTGAAGAGTTGGAGTTACGAGCGTTTTGTCAATAACCAGAAAATCGTTTATCCTCGCTATGGTGTGAATGGAGTAGGACATAATTACCTAACATCGACTTATTGGTTGGAAGATGCTTCATACCTCCGTTTGAAAAACGTAGAAGTCGGTTATACATTCAGACAAGAATCTTTGAAGAAAGCAGGTATCGGTTCGATCAGAATCTATGTAAATGGAAGCAATTTATTGACATGGACCGATATGTTACCCGGACAGGATCCCGAAGTCGCCAATGCCGGAGTGACGAATAGCGAACCTTATCCTGTTACACGGGTATTCAACTTCGGGCTCAATGTTAATTTTTAATTGGATAGTAACGACCTAAAATATTATACCATGTATTTGAAGAATATAAATTTGAAAAGGCTTAAACAGCTTGTTTCTCCCTTACTAATCTTATTAGTTCTGGTGTTGCCGGTCGCTGTCGTATCGTGCGAAGATATGATGGGAAACTATTTGGAAAAACCGCCGGGAGGAGATGTGACAGAAGATACTATATTTTCATCGAGAACACAAGTGGAGACATTCTTAACGAGTATTTATCAGATGGGTATCCATTCTAATTTGGGGTATGCTTCGGCGAACTCGAATGTTTATTCCAATAGGGACGAGAACATTTTCGCCGGAGCTTGCGACGAGGCCGAGACGTGTGCCAACTGGTATCGCATGAACTGGTGGAACGAGGGTTCTATCTCGGCTAATCGTACCGATGATTCTCGATTTGATTATCGTTTTGTAGCTATCAGGAAGATAACGGTTCTTTTGGACAGGATTTATGATGTCCCCGATATTACTCCTGAATATAGAGACCAGTTGATAGCCGAGGCTAAGTTGATAAGAGCGTTGAATTATTTTGAGATGATGAAGCGTTATGGCGGGATGCCTATTATTCGGGAACGCTTGCAGTTGGACGATAATTTGAAAATACCTCGTGCCAGTTTAAGGGAGATGCTTTTTTTCATCTTGCAGGATATTGACGAGGCTTATCCGGCTTTGCTCGATAATGCTTTGCAGAATCTGAGGGGGCGTGTTCATAAGGGAGTAGCGTTGGCGTTAAAGTCTAAAGTATTGCTGTATGCTGCTAGTCCATTGTTTAATACCAACGAGCCTTATATGGATTTCGGGACGAATAATAATCTCATTTGTTTGAACGAACCTAAAAATATGGTGTGGTGGGAGCGTGCTGCCGCAGTTGCCGATTCTTGCATTCGCTGGGCGGAAACGAATGGTTGTTATTTGATTACCGATCAGGGAGTGGATGCCAATTATCAATATAGTTGGGAGGTGTATGATAATCCCGAGATTATTTTAGCCGAGAAGGCCGCTCAGGGTATGGGTTGTTGGAATCGTCCGTGGTCGGGTATTATTCCGGGCTCGATTATTGCCGGTAGTTCGGGTACAAACGGGACGACACCTTTGTTGAACTTTGTGCGTAAGTACGAAGATCGTGACGGTAATAAAGTCGAATGGAACGGCGGCGATGATTTACAAGCGAAGTTGGCAAGTTTGGATAGACGTTTTGCACAGACTATCGCATATAATTTATCTTGGTGGAATTCACAGACGCCCGAGGTTCAGCTTTGGGAAGCCAATGAAGAACTGGGCGTTGCGGCCGGTAAGCATATCAATGATTGTTATGGTGGATTTTGGTTGCATAAGTTAGTCTCTCCGTCTATCATGCGTCCCGATAACCAAGAGCCTGTTCCCAATTCTACACTTTTCCAATTGAATGAAATTTATTTGAATTTTGCCGAGGCTATGAATGAGGCTTATGGACCGGACGATAAACATGGTTATAAATATTCGGCAAGAGAGGCTATAAATATTATTCGCGAGCGTTCGGGACAACCGGCTATTTTGTCGGGTAGTGGAATCTATTCCGATTTTAGGGAATTGGTTCGTAATGAACGAGCTATTGAATTAGCGTTCGATAACCATCGTTTTTGGGATGTGCGTCGTTGGATGATTGCCGAGCAAGAAGGAGTGATGAGTGGAGCTATGTATGGCATTAAGATTTATTGGATTAATTCGAGTCCGCAAGAGTTCCGCTATACGCCCTATTTGTATGAGAACCGTACATTTACGAAAAAAATGTATTTGCACCCGTTTTCTACGAACGAGGTTAATAAGGGATATTTGATACAGAATCCAGGTTATTAATTCAGATGTACTATGATCAACATGAAGATAAAGAAAGATTGCCTCATGAAGCATAAAATATTTTTGCTGGTTCAAGGTTTGTTGTTTACTGGGCTTTTATCTGCTCAGGTGGTTCATACCGATTCGACGTTTTCTGAAAAAATGGTTCCGATTGCTTATGGAGAGCGGGCAGAATGGGAAATGACAGGTGCGATATCTTCTGTAAAGGGAGATGAAATGTCGAAGTCGTTTACCACGAATGTTGCAAATACTTTATATGCGAGACTTCCGGGACTTACAGTGGGTCAACAGAGTGGAGAGCCCGGGAACGATGCCCCTACGTTGCATGCTCGCGGTATAAGCACGTTTGGAACAGGGCGGGACGTTACTATTATAATTGACGGTTTCCCTTCTACGTTGGAATTATTTCAACAGTTGACGCCTCAGGAAATAGAGTCGGTTAATTTGTTAAAGGATGCTGCCTCTGCGGCGATATATGGGAATAAGGCTGCCAATGGTGTATTGCTTGTAAAGACAAAGAGAGGTGTGAATGCACCTTTGGAACTGAAACTGGGCATTCGCTTCGGTATGCAGCAGGCCATGAGGTTACCGGATTTTTTAGGATCGTATGACTATGCCCAGTTATACAACGAAGCTATGGTTAACGATTTAGGTCCGGGCTCTGAGGTGTATTCTCCTGCCGATTTGGAGGCTTATAAGAATGGAACGGATAAATATAGGTATCCGAATGTAAATTGGTATAATCAACTGCTTCGAACTCTTTCGCCGATTGCCGACTATGATTTGTCGGCAAGAGGTGGTTCCGATGTCGTACGATACTTCGTTTTGTTGAATGTCGCGACGAATAAGGGATTATATAAGGGTACAGAAAAAGAGTCGGATTATACGAAGGACTTTTCGTATACGCGATATAATTTCAGGACGAATGTCGATGTGAAATTGTCGAAACGCATCTCTTCGGAATTTACTTTGGGGGGAAGTGTAGAGGATCGTGTGAATCCTGGGCGAGTAAGGAATGACGTAAGCGGTGAATATAGTACGAATGTATTCAATTTAATGGCAAAACTTCCGCCCAATGCGTTTCCGATTTATCATGAAAATGGCCAAATAGGAGGTAATTCTGCCTATTATAATCCGTGGGCAGAGATTACAGAAACAGGATATTATTCTACGAATAAGCGATCTGCACAATTGTCCGCTAAGTTAATAGGCGATTTGGGTATGATTACCCCGGGGTTGAGTATTTCGGGAGCGGTCGGTTTCAATACGATATATAAATCGTATACCATAGCATCTAGGGATTATGCCCGATATGATATGTCCGGACAACAGTTTGGTGAAACCTCTTCTATGTCTATAAGCGAAAGTGCGTATAATCAATGGCGGAATTTTGTCGTTCATGGTTTTGTGAACTATGATAGGGTTTTCGGAGAGCATCATGTGGATGCTATGTTGATGGGTGGTTATGAGGAATATAACGTATCATCTACCGATTTACCGTATAAGGATATCGTTTCGGGTGGTCGCTTGACTTATTCTTACGATAAGCGGTACGTTGCAGAGTTTTCCTTTGCTTACTCGGGCAACGATAATTATGCACGCGGAAAACGTTTTGGATTTTTTCCGGCCGGATCGTTGGGGTATGTGATTTCTAATGAAGAGTTCCTAAAAGGTAACAAAATAGTAGATTACCTTAAATTGAGGGCTTCGTATGGACTCACAGGGAATAAAGATAACGGATCTACAAGATTCCCGTATAATCAGTATTATACAGGTGGAAACTATTATCTCGGTCAGTCGAATGCTGCATCGTATTATTACGTTCAGAATTATTATGCCAATCCAGATGCTACATGGGAAAAAGACAGAAAATTTAATATCGGTATCGATGCCGTTCTTTCCGATAGATTAAGCATTACGGCTGATTATTTCAAAGAAAAGCGATATGATATTTTGACGATGCCGTATGATGTACTTCCTAGTTTTGTAGGATTCAAGCGTCCTGAACTGAATATTGGGCGGGTGAGTAACCAAGGATTCGAGGCTGTGGTGCGTTATACCGGAAAAGAAACCAAAGATTTGACGTGGTTTGTGGAGGCAAGTGCTTGGTTTGCAAGAAATAAAATATTGTATAATGCCGAGGCTCCTCAAAATTATGCTTATCAGTATAGAATCGGGCATAGGGTTGATCAACCGTTTTTGTTAGAAGCACTGGGGTTCTTTAACGACCAAAACGAAATAGATAGTTCGCCGAAGCAGACTTTTGCAGCGGTTCAACCGGGCGATTTGAAGTATGCCGATTTAAATAACGATAAAAGAATCGATTCGGAAGATTTTAAAGCCATAGGTTATACCGATGTCCCTGAGTGTACTTTGGGTTTGCATGCGGGATTGACATATAAGGGTTTTGATTTCGATGTTTTATTTCAAGGAGCTTTGAATCGGTCGGTTTATTGGAGCGGCTCATATTTCGAAGCCTTCCAGAATGATGGACAGATTTCTTCTATTGCACTGAATAGGTGGACAGAGGATACAAAATCGACAGCTACTTATCCTCGGCTTTCGGCCTCCAATAATCTGAACAATTATCAGTCTTCTTCTTTTTGGCAGAAGAACGGTGATTTTTTGAAACTTCGTTCTTTGGAGATAGGGTATACAATTCCGAAGAATTTGACTCGAAAGATAAAAATTGAAGGAGTAAGAGTTTTCATGAATGGGACTAACTTGTTCTCGTTAGACCATATGGCCGGATTTACCGACCCGGAGACTATGACCGGTTATCCGGCAATGAGAACGGTGAGTTTAGGACTTAGTGTTCAACTTTAATATTAAAATTAAGTATTATGAAACCATATAAGATTCCGGTTATTGTCGGGCTATTGTTTTCGGTAGTTTTCTATTCGTGTGACGATCTCCTCGATCCTAAGGCGGAGACTAATTTAACAGAAGAGTTTGCTAATGTTTCGTATAATAATACATTGGCTCGATCGATAGGTCTTTATTCTTATTTGCCAGATGGTCTTTCTTATCTGGACGGGGCAATGATGGCAGCTGCGAGCGACGAGGCTGAATATACTTTGGAAACAGCTTCTATTCATGGTTTTAACGTAGGTAGCTGGAATGCCAATAATAATCCAGACGGATCGGCGTGGGAACGTAACTTTGAAGGAATATTTGCTGCGAATTTATTTTTGAAAGAATCTGACGAGGTCGATTTGGATTATTTGAAATATGACCCTACAAAACAGCAAGATTATCAGAATCGATTGAATAATATTCATCGATGGAAATATGAGGCTCGTTTTTTGAGAGCTTACTATTATTTCGAATTGGTGAAGCGGTATGGCGGTGTTCCTATTATAACGGAACCGCTGGGTTTGAAATCCGATTTGTCGACTTTTTCGAGAGATTCCTTATCTGCTTGTATAAGGTTTATTGTCAGTGAGTGCGACTCGGCTGCGGCAGTTTTACAGGCTCCCGATAGAATGACCGACGTTGCCAATAATTTGGGTCGTGCAACGAAAGGAGCTGCTATGGGGTTGAAGTGTAGAGCTCTACTTTATGCGGCTAGCGATTTGTTTAATAAGCCAGAGGAGTGGGCTCCCGGTTATACTCATAAAGAATATATTTCCATGCAAGACGGGAAGAGCCAGCAAGAACGTTGGGAGGAGGCCGCTGCGGCTTGTAACGATTTTATTACGACTTTGGGAAATAAATATCCGATGGACGAGTATCGTTTAATACGGGATTATCAGAATGGTGAGATAATATTCGACAGACGATACGGTTCGACCAATACTTTTGAAAAGAATAATTATCCGGTTGGATATAATTTGGGACAGAGCGGGAATACGCCTTCACAGAATTTGGTGGATGCTTATGAGATGATTGACGGTACTCCGTTTGATTGGAATAATCCAGAACATAAGTCCAATCCTTATGCCAATAGAGACCCTCGGTTAGCGATGTCGATTTTGACGAATAACGTGGAATTCAAGGATCGTACGATCGAAGCATGGACCGGCGGTCGAGATGGAAAGGGTGTTATTCATGCCACGCGTACCGGCTATTATATTTATAAATTCATAGATCCTAATTTAGATTTGTTGCAGAACCGTACGAGTGTGCATCATTGGGTAATAATGAGATACGCCGAAATCTTATTGAGTTATGCAGAAGCCATGAATGAGGCTTATGGGCCTACGGGTAATGTTGGTTACCGGTTAAATGCCGTCAGGGCTTTGAATCAAGTGAGGAATCGAGTCGGTGTTGAAATGCCGGCTGTACCTACGGCTATATCGAAAGAGGAGTTGAGAGAAAAGATTCGGAACGAACGTCGGGTGGAATTGGCTTTCGAGGATCATCGTTTTTGGGATGTGCGTCGTTGGATGATTGCGCCAGAGACATTGGGCGCACCGCTTCGGGGCGTGGAAATAACGAAAATTTCAGATGAAGAGTTCGAATATAACCCCATTGAGGTGGAAAAAAGAACATTCGAGCCGAAAATGTATTTATATTCGATTCCTCAGGCCGATCTTAATACGACCGGTTGGGTACAGAATCCACTTTGGTAAAGAGATAATAACTAATAAACACGAAATAAGATGAAATCAATGATAAAAAATCGTCTTTTACTTGTGACTGCAATTTGCTTTTTGTTTGCGGGTACATCATGTCAATACGATGAAATTGTAGATATTCCTTATCCCGAATCTTTGGTTTATTTACCGATAGCTGTTAATGGGAGTATTTCACCTGACGGTGTCTATACGATTGAAGAAGGAGCATCGACGGCGTGGGTTTCTCCTACGCCGGGACAACCGATGAAATATACAGTGAGGAACGCCGATAATGCCTTTGTCATTCCGTTGGGTATTTATCGTTCGGGTACGGGAAAAACTATTAAAGGCTCTGTAAATGTTTCGGTAATGTTGAATGCGGATACGGTTCAAACCTTGATAGATAATGGTGTTTTGACCGATGTGGAAGTTGTGCCTTCTGAATATGTCCTTCAAATACCACAAAATATCCAAATACCCGATGGGAAAAACGAAACGACTTTTGATGTCTCCGTGGCATTAGATTTTTTGAGAAAAGATGCTCCTAAAAAGTATGCTATGGGTATTGTGATTTCTGATGAGAATAATCGTGTGAATAAACAGCTGAATACAGGCATTATATTGATTGATACGAAAATAACGATACCAGTAGCTACATTTACTACACAACTCGACGGTAGCTCATTCGATACGTTCGTATTTACTAATTCTTCTCTTTATTGGGATTTCTTTTCGGGCGAGGAGCCTTTTTCTTGGGATTTTGGAGATGGGTCGGCGATTTCGCATGAAATTAATCCGAAACATCAATATGGAGCTGTTGGCGATTATAATGTAACATTGACGGTAAGGGGGATTACAGGCGAGACGGTTACGGTAACCAATACGGTTTCTGTGAAAAGTAATTAAACAGATAATTTAATTTTTATACGATGAAAAAGATATGTAGTAGTATTTTTAGGGTGTTGGTTATTCCGTATGTAATGTGCGGATTTGTTGCCGCCCAAAACAGTTACACGTTGAATGGGCTTTCGGAGTTAAAGGAGTTTACGGCCGGTTCGGTGGAAGAGACTGTTGAGAATTTGACTTTGATTGAACCGGAGGGAAGCGAGATGATTCCAGAGTCAGAGATTTTGAAATTGACCGATAGAGTAAAGAAAATTACGGGAACGTTGACGATGGAAGGTCTTTCTCAATTGACTACTACAACAGGGTTGATAGATGTGATCGATTGTAGTGAAGCCGGTTTTGTGTTTAGGGATTGCCCTGTATTGAGCGATATGGATGCATTTGCCGATGAAGATAAGTTCTCGGTTATTCATGGCGATTTTATTATAGAAAATTGTCCCCAAGTCATGACGGGTGCGGCTACGGCACATCTTGATAAATCTTTTTCGAAGATACGTGAGGTACAGGGCGATTTGAAGTTGACCAATATAACCACTGCAATGAATAAACCACAAAAGATATTCCCTTATTTGGAAAAAGTAGAAGGTGATTTTGTGGTCGATGGGTGTAGTCGTCTTTATTATTTCACCAATGGGGATAATACAGAGAACATGCCTTTGACTTATATCGGAGGAGATTTGGTGCTGACGAATAATCGGTCTTTGCAGCGATTGAACGGTTTTGGTTCTTTAAAACATTTAGGGGGTAATGTTTCTATTTTAGATAACGGTGCGATACCAGAAGAGCCCTCTGATGACAATGTTATCGGATTTTGTAAAATCAAATATTATGAAATGGCTGGTATATTGGACGAAGAAGCCACGGTACAGTTGGGGCGGTCGACCAGCCTGATTGATTTTAATAGTTTGTCACCGTGTCCTTACGAGGTGGTTGAAGATATAAGTGGAACGTTCAAAGCTGTGCCGGCCAATCGGTTTCTCAATTCCATTGGCATGAATACATCGATAAACAGTAGGGGTGAAAATGTGAATACCACCGAGGAGATTATGCGATATTTGGGTGCTCGGTGGATTCGTACGAGTGTGGGGGGCAGTGTGAGCTCGCTTACTAATCTGCCGGAGACTTCGTTACCGGGAGCCGGCACGTCGATAGCTTCGTATAAACAATTGTATGATAATGCCGGTATTCGGTTCAGTGCAGGACTGGGAGCCGGGGGACAGGAACGGAATATTCCCAATTTAATAAATAATGTCAAGCGAATTATCGATGCGACTTCTCCGGACGCAATTATTGCGATCGAAGGGAACAACGAGCCTAATAATAGAAATTGGTATGTAATTTTTGAAGGAGAAGTCGGCGGAGGGAATAAAGAAGGAAAAAATAATTGGAAGCCGGTGGCTCGTATGCAGAAGAAGTTGTATGAAGATGTGAAAGCCGATCCCGTGTTGGGGAAAGACGGGTATAATTATCCGGTTTGGAGCCTTACGTATGGTGGAGCTTCGGGAGAAAATGTCGGGTTACAGTATCTCAAAGTTCCAGAGGACGATATGGCAGTTCCCGAGGAATTCAGAGGAGTAACTTTTGCCGATGTCGCTAATTTACACAACTATTTTAATCATCCGAGTTTCAAGTTTCCACAAAATAATCAGACATGGAGAGCCGCTGAGCCGAGTACGAATGTGCCACCGGGTTGCGATGTGCTGTATCGGCATTTCGGTGTGACGTGGTTAAATAAATACAAAGGGTATTTGACCGATGAGGAGTTAGAGGCGTTACCTCGTGTCACGACTGAAACTGGGTCTACGATAAGCGATGCTGTGACGGAAGAGATGCAGGGATTATTATATATGTCGCTTTATCTTGCACAATTCGCTCAGGGATTTGATTACACGGCCATGTATTTGCTGACCGACCGACGAGATGAATCGGGAAACCAAAGTTTCGGTTTTTACGATAAGTTTTATAATCCGAGACAATCGGCTCATTATCTTCATAATTTAACGACTATTCTAAAAGATGATAAAGATATTGACGAACCGGGTGAATTAACTTATTCTATTACAGGCCGCACGATAACTGTTCATGATTTATTGCTCCAAAAGAATAACGGGACCTTTGAATTGGTCATCTGGGGAGAGAAGTATGAAGGTGGTAGCGATCGGATAACTGTCGGTTTTGATCAAACTTATGACGAGGTATGGGTTTATAATCCGACTAAGGGGACTGCTCCCGAAATGGTATTGAACAATGTGAATTCAATAGAGTTGGATATCTCTAATCATCCTTATGTTATTGAAATAGGGGAACATCCAGAATCTTCTGTGGAGGATATGAAAAACGATGATTTCCAGATTCGTGCATTCCCGAATCCTGTAATTAGGAATTTAACGATTTATTCCGATACGGAAATAGGAAAAGTTTCCTTGTTCGATATGATGGGCAATTGTGTCTATACGGGCAGAGTATATGACAAAGTTTACACTGTTGATATGGATAACTTGCCTGCGGGTGCTTATATACTGAGTGTTCTCGATGAGTCGGGCAACTGTATAAAAAAGCAGAAAGTGATAAAGTCTTAATCTTGTCGGGTTGAATTGCTAATTTTTTAGATATCTTATATTATGAGAAATTTATTGTGGATATTATCAGGAGTTTTGTTGGTTACTGCATGTAATAATATTTCTTCATCTGATGGAAATGAAGACGTGCTTTCCTTTGTTAATCCGTTTATAGGAAATGCCGATAATGGACATACTTTTCCCGGAGCATGTGTGCCATTTGGGTTTATACAAGCAAGTCCAGAAACAGGGAACGATGAGTGGAAATACTGTTCGGGATTTAATATTGCAGACGATTCTATCATGGGATTTGCCCAAAATCATTTGAATGGAACCGGTTGTCCCGATTTGGGAGATGTATTGATATTCCCTTTTAGCGGAGATGTGAAAAATGGCATATATAAAAGTGCATATGATAAAGCGACTCAAACGGCATCACCCGCATATTATAAGGTGAAATTGACCGATTCGGATATAGATGTCGAGGTGACAGCGACACAGCGTACCGCTTATTATGTATGTACTTATAATTCTGATGCGCCCGCACGAATGTTGTTGGATATGCAAAGTGGAGTCGTGTATAATCAGGACCATTTGAAAACACATGTTTTGTATGCCGACATGAATATGCCTGATAATTGGACTATAACCGGACATCAAGAAGTTAAAAATTGGGTACGACGCCATTTCTTTTATGTGGTAAAGTTCGATAAGCCCTATACCGTGAAGGAGGTATTGCCAGCTCGTGAAGGGGAGAAAGCCAAACGAATGATTTTAGAGTTTGATTTAGAACCGGGAGAATCGGTACAGATAAAAGTCGCTCTTTCAACAGTTGGTATCGAGGGGGCTCAAAGTGCTTTGTTAACTGAGAGTCCCGATTGGGATTTCGAAGCGGTTAAAAAAGAGAGTCAGGATTTATGGAGGGAATTGTTGTCGAAAGTTTCTGTGTCAGGAACGAAAGAGCAAAAAACAAATTTTTATACATCGTTATATCATCTGTATATTCAGCCTAACGATATTGCCGATATAGATGGAAAGTATAGAGGTGTTAATGACAGTGTGTTCGTTTCTAAATCAGGCACATATTATTCGACGTTTTCTTTGTGGGATACCTATCGGGCTGCACACCCTCTTTATACGATTTTGATCCCCAAACGAGTACCCGGAATGATAAATAGTTTGTTGGATTATCAGAAGGTACAAGGGCATTTGCCGGTTTGGACGTTATGGGATAAAGAGACATATTGCATGATAGCCAATCATGCGGTTCCTGTCGTTGTCGATGCCTATTTAAAAGGGGTTAAAGGATTTAGTCCAGAAGATGCCTATAATGCGATTAAGGCTTCGTTGACGGTGAGTCATAAAAAATCGGATTGGGAAACTTATGATAAATATGGTTATTATCCATTTGATATAACTACGGTAGAATCGGTATCCCGGACATTAGAATCCGCCTACGATGATTATTGTGCTGCGCAAATGGCAAAAGCAATGGGTAAGGATAAGGATTATGAGTTTTTTATGAAACGGGCCAGTGCATATAAATCGTTATTTGATCCCGGCACGAAGTTGATGAGAGGAAAGGACTCGAAAGGAAAATGGCGTTTTCCGTTTAATCCGTTTTTGTTGTCTCATGCAGCCAGCTGCGGTGGGGATTATACCGAAGGTAACGCATGGCAATATACTTGGCATGTGCAACACGATGTGGCGGGTTTAATTGATTTAATGGGTGGAAAGGAATCTTTTGCTATGAAATTGGACTCGTTGTTTATGTTGGATACGATAGCCGAGAATACAGGCTTTGTCTCGGACGTCAGTGGATTTATCGGGCAGTATGCACATGGGAATGAGCCGAGTCATCATGTCGTTTATTTGTATAATTACGTGGATCAACCGTGGAAAACCCAAGAGTTGATACCAGAGATATTCGAACGATTCTATAAACCGAAACCCGGTGGTTTGTGTGGAAACGACGATTGTGGACAGATGTCTGCATGGTATATTTTTTCTTCGATGGGATTTTATCCGGTAGATCCGATTAGTGGAGAGTATGTTTTAGGTGCTCCACAAATGGATAAAATATCCATTCAGTTGACGGAAGACAGAGCATTTGTCGTAGAGGCGAAGAATCTTTCCAGAAAGAATAAATATGTCAAATCGGTCGAATTGAATGGAAAGCCGGTGAGAGGGTTGACGATCAAGCATGAGGATATAATGAGTGGAGGTCATTTGGTATTTACAATGACCGATGAACCGGTGAAAAGAGTGTTGAAGTAATATAATAATGTTGCCGTATGAGAAGAATAATTGGATTTGTCACGATGTTTTTTTTAGCTGTGACAGTAGTTTTCGGGAAATCTCAGGAGAATGTTATAGATATTACATTTAATAAGTTAGGTGCTGTTTATCATAAAAACGAGTCTGGGAATGCAGTTTGTAAGGTTATAAAAGCAAATAACGATATTACCTATGAGGTTGTGGTCGAGATAGTGGATATCGATAAAAAACCGATTGGTTATAAGAAAACGTACACGCTGTCGAGTCCTTTCGAACGGTATTATTACGTTCCGTTCCAGTTCTCGGAATTGGGCTATTATTATTTGAGCGTAAGTTTTTTACACGGAGATAAAGTCATATTCTCGAAACAGGAAGGTTTTGGCGTGATACCCGATGTGACCCTTACGAAGAAAGATTACGATTCTCCGTTTGGAGTAGGAGCTCATTATGCTCGTTATGGAGACTGGCGGGTGGCCGAGATTCAGCAAGCATTGGGCATTGCTTGGGTCAGAGATGTTGCGAGATGGAAAGATTTTATCGGTACTGCGAGAAATACGCCCGATCCTTTTATCGATTATTTAGACCGACACAATATTTGTTGGTTGCCTATTTTAGACTATGTGGATGCCAATCATGGCTGGCGAGATGAAAATGGTATCTGGCGTTGGGACGAAGATGTGACGAATATCAAAAAATATGTCGAGATGAATGAGAATCGTATTCTTGTTTATGAGTCGCAAAACGAGCCTAGTAATTTTGCAGGGTGGAATAAACGATGGCCCCATCCGCAAGGACAGAAATGGCGTCCGCAGGGTTGGGGTGTCCCTTTTACCGATCTGGTGAAACAGATGCATGATTCTATTAAAGCGGTAAACGGAGATATAAAATTGATTTGGCCCGGAGAGGAAGAGTGGATCGAATATTTCGACGACAATCGGGAAGATGTCGCCAATCATATCGATTTTACAGCGATACACCCATATATATTGTGGAGGAAATATCCCGAAACATCTCCATTCTATGATGGCTTTTATAAAATACAGAAAGAGATGCTTAAAAAACGGAATATCCCGACCGAGATTTGGGTAACCGAAACCGGGTGGACAACTTATCTTCCCGATAGTATACGTCGTCATTTCCCACCTGTAACGGAATATCAACAGGCTCAGTATTTGGTACGTAATTATTTGGTACAGCTTTATTTTGGGGCAGGAAAAATGTTTTGGTATGAATTGGTGGAAGAGCCTTTCGGCGTTCATCATCCAGAGTCGGGATTCGGTATACTTCGATATAATACTATGTTGACTGTTAAGCCGGCAGCGGTAGCATTCGCCAATATGGTTAATAACTATCGATATTTGAAACCGATAGGAAAGTACTTAGCAAAAGATCGTAAAACTTATGGTTTTATTTACGAGAATGAAAAAGAGAGCGGAGCCCCTGTACTGAGTATTTGGAGAGAGGCTGATGAAAAAGAGGAACTTATCCCGGTAAAGTATACGAAGTCATTGACTGGGGTTGATATATTTGGTCGTACCATAGAGATACCCATCATTGATGGTATGGCACATTTACCGTTATCCATGTCTGTTTTGACTGTGAGTGGATTCGATATGGACGATTTGAAAAACTTGTATGAACCCAAAGAGCAATATTGAAATGAAAAAGGTACTGTTGAAAATTTTGTTTATATTCTTTCCGATTATCTTGTTTGCCCAAAACAATTATTACGATGTGGTCGTGGTAGGTGGAACTCCGGGGGGAATTATGTCTGCTATCGCAGCATCGAGAGAAGGGAAAAAAGTGGTGGTTTTAGAACGTTCGGCACATATTGGAGGGCTTCCCGCTAATGGATTGGGGGCTACCGATATTGCGACGCGGGGAGCTACTACCGGTTTGTTCCGAGAGTTTGTTAATTATGTACTGGATTATTATATAGAAAAATACGGGAAAGACTCCGAACAGGTGAAGGTTTGTAGCGATGGGTATCATTTTGAGCCTCATGTAGCGGCTTTAGTTTTTGAAAAGATGCTTGAACCAGAGAGAAAGAATATTACTGTTTTGACCATGCGCCAATTCGATTCCGAAACGAAGAATGTTGTGATGGACGGTGCTGAGATTCAATGTGTCAGAATATACAACAGGGATACCAAGAAATGGGAACAGTATAGTGGTAAAGTGTTTATAGATGCGACTTATGAAGGTGATTTAGGAGCAGCGGCAGGAGTTCCGTATTCGATAGGTCGCGAAGGTAAGGACGAATATAATGAAATAGGAGCAGGGCGTCTTTATAAATTGTGGTTGGGCCCTGAATTAGAAGGAACGACTAATGAAGGCGATGGAAATATTCAGGCATATAATTATCGCCTTTGTTTGACGAATGATCCATCTAATCGTATTTTGCCAGAGAAGCCGAAGAGATATAATCGTAAGGAATACCTTTCTTTGGTAGAGGACGTTTATACAGGTACATTTGCCGGAGTAGAGATGTTGAGTGTTACTCCTGAGATGCAGGTAGCTAACCGAAGACATATCGAAAATGGAGGAACTACACAAATACCGGGCGATCCTTGGGGAATAGCGAAAATTACGAATATGGTTGATTTACCTAACGGAAAAACGGATGCAAATAACCAGCATTTAGCTCTAATCTCGACAGATTTACCCGAAGAAAATTGGCAATGGCCCGAAGAAAATTGGCAATGGCGAGATAGATTTGCTCAAAGATTGAAAGAGTATACGTTAGGATTATTGTGGTTTGCCCAAAATGATGAAGCACTTCCGAAAGCTTTTCGAGATAATGTTAGAGAATGGGGACTGGCAAAAGACGAGTATATCGATAATGGCAATTTCCCGAGACAAGTTTATGTGAGAGAGGGGCGTCGTTTACATGGAGAACATTTTTTTACAGCGAATGATGCTTATCCCGTGGCGAAAGGGAAACGTCCCCCTTTGTATAGCAATAGCATTACTGCTAGTCATTATGCTCTTGATTCACATGCTGTTCATAAACGGGAGAAAGGTAAGATTGCTTTGGACGGATTCTTTAACTATCAAGCGTCGGTCTATACGGTTCCTTTTGGCGTGATTCTGCCAAAAAAAGTCAATAATTTGTTGATTCCAGTACCTGCTTCTGCTACTCATGTAGGCTTTTCTACTTTGCGTATGGAGCCTTGTTGGATGGCATTGGGACAGGCTGCGGGTATAGCTGCCGCTCTTGCGATTGAGCAGAATAAATCGGTGAAAGAGCTCGATATAGAGGATATTCAAGCGGAGTTGCTAAAAGAAAAAACTACCTTAATGTATTTTAAGGATATAACCGTCGATAGTCCAGATTTCGAGATGGTTCAATATATGGGACTTCGAGGGTATATAACCGATTGGGTTGCCGATTTGGACAGACCTATGGATAGGGATACGGCTAAGTCTTGGAGTACGATGTCAGGTATAACGATAGAAAAATTTGAAGGGAAATCTCGTCGAGATATTCTTCAAGCCGTTTATGATTTGATCAGATAAATTTTTACGGTATTATGGGGTATAAAAGTTTCTGTTGTTTGCTTTTGCTTTTAACGGGTAATGTTTCGCTTCGGGCGCAAGGTATAGATGATATTTCTCCTATGGCGATTTACAATATCGGGTTAGTGGGTTGCGATTCCATCGGTGTAAATGTTTTGAAGACTTTTATATCGACCGGTGAAGCTAGATGCGTGGCCGTATTTATGGGGCGTAATTCGAAGCGGTTTTTTGAGAGTTGGTGAAAATGAGGCGAAAAGCGTTTGTTTATAGGGGGTTACGGGGTTGAGTGAAAAATAGGTCGGAAATTCGAAGCGGTTTTTTTCTTTGCATGGGCTTTACATAGGCTTTACAAAAACGAGGGGAAAAAGGCTTTTTGGGGGCCATATCTTTACATCGGGTCGTGAATATTGCTCAAATGGGCTTATAAGTGTGTTTTTTATGGCTGTGTCCGCTCCATCAGAGTCATGGGGTGCACTGATCGGGGGAAGGTGGTTTGGCGGTTTCGCTGCCGTTTTTTTTTGATTTATCTAAAATTATATTATCTATTTTATTCCAAATAATAATTATTTAGTATATTTGGAGGTATAAAAGTTACGATATGGCAAAGGTAATACATGTGCATTTATTGCATAATATAGGCGGAACGAAACAAAAGGACTGGTATTTCAGCAGTATATCGGCGGTATATACAGTTTTGACGGCTGAACAAGTGGGAGCGACGAAGAATTACCTGCTCCATGCCGGGCTGTCCGGGAATGGCACGATATGTACAAAAAGAGCTATAATTAAGCAATCTACGCTTATCTCAGGCAGTAGGAAGACTATCGATCAAGACGAAAAATAACGCCGTTATAATAACTTTCGGACGTTATTCCATAAATGCTGATAGAGAGGGCTGAATGCCCTCTTTTTTTGTATCCGTTTTGATTTGGGGTTACATTAGGGGTTACTGTTAGGAGTTACAAATTTATGAAGTTAGGGGTTATATTAGGGGTTACAAAACAACTATTATTAACGTGTACCCACAAATATAAAAAGGTGCTAAAATGCAAATAAGTCCAATTTTTTGCCATTTTCGAGGAGGAAATCGATATTTATTTTTTTAGTCTTAAACTAAATATTTTATTGATTTACAATATATTAAATTAAATATTTACTTGCATTACATTGAAAAAAGTGTGCGTGCGGCTTATATGTGATACTATGGTAGTGTGTGATGACTACACAAAGTATGGGAAATTAAAGGTCAAATGCTTGCGGACCGCCTAAGTATGCAACCAATTCAGGTTTATTATCTTTTATACGAGACAATGACAGTGCTTTGGGATCCTTTGTATACTCCTCAAATAGATTTAAATATTGAGTTTGGTCTCCCAATATACACAAGTCTCCGGTAAACATATCTTCTCTTGCGTATTTTACGATTTTAGAGAATAACTCTGTTTGGCTATACTTTAAGACTTTCGGGTGAAATTCCTTAATTAAGGCAATGTTTTGCTTTATTTTATAAAAAGACCTTTCATTTATTGATTCGACGTAACAGACTATAACTATTCTTATGGCATGTGCTGCTTCGTCAATTTCTTCTTCTTGGAGTAATTGGCAAATTTCATCACCGTGAAAAGATGTTGTATCGTCAGATGATCCAAAGCTCTCTTCGGTCGTCTGTTGTATTGTCGATATTTCTTCCGCTGTTGCCTTGCGAGAATTCTTTTCTTCAAAGAGACGAATTAAAATTTTAATAATAAAATCTTTTGTAAACTCCATACAAATTGTTAAGGGGGCTTATTATTCAAGGCCGACAGATCCAACCACAAGGGCGAGACCTGTTATCTCATCGAACGGTACATCGAAAGCTGGATATTCCTTGTTATCGGACACTACTGTAATATAACCATCTTTTGTACTCGGCATAAGCCGTTTCACGAGAATACCTTGCTCACGTGTAGCAATGACGTGACATTTATTCCATTGTAAAAATTTTCGGTCTTTAAGTATAGTGCAGGCTATCACGTCCCCGGGGTTAAAATGCGGGTACATGGAAAGACCGGATACTTCGATCATGAAATCCACATTGCAGTAGCGAAACTTGGGTATAACGTAGTATTCTTTTACATCTTTTTCTTCAATAGAGAGGAGACCGTTACCAAAGCCAGCCGCTGCTGTTTCAGTAACCAAAGGAATTGGTTTTACTTTTATATTTCCCAACACGTTCGCCAAAGGCATGGCTTTGGGCTGGTCTGTATTGTCGAGCGGAGTTACAATAGTAGAGTCCACATTGGTTGAGGCATGCTTGAGCATATCCCCTTTTCCCGTAAGCAGCCACTCTATATTGACATCAGGAGCATAGGCAAGAAATTTCGCAATATTATCTTCGCTAATACCATTGCTTTGCTGTAAAATACCTCTTGTAACCCCTGATATTTTATAAAATTCATAGGACGTTACCCCTTTATTCGATAAATAAAGCAAGATATTTTGCTTTATAGCCGACTTTTCTTGTTTGTTTTCTTGCATAGACGAGAAATCTTGTTTATATTTGCAGAGTGTTTAAGTAGTAAACAGCGGCCAAATATACAAAATTGGCTTGAAATTAACGAGTGTCAGAGATTAAAGAATATGAACCGAAACCTATTATTAACAAGTGAGATGATGGAAAATCAAGAAACGATGATGAAAAAGCGGGATTTTGTAGCCGAACGGGTGAAATGCCGTATCGATGGCCTATTGGAAGAGGCCGACAACTATACGCGAATCATGAATGAGGATTATGAGTCATTTTTTATGGATCATGCGGAAGATATGTATAAAGTACAGCTTGAACTTTCCGAATACCGCAAGTTGAAAGCCGTGGTAAGCTCCGGAAGCCTTGAAGATATCCGGTCATATTTGGTAAATAAAGTGAATAACATTACCAATACCCTGCTTGGCGAAAAATTGCGATTAAATACTACCGGCGCCACTACCCAGCTTGCCCATATTTTAGAACTGGAATTGATCCGGGATTTACGCGGCAAGTTTATCATGTTCCTTGACTTTATCGGTAAAGACGAGAATGTCGCCGGATAATAAAAAATCGAGCGTGACAGCCCGGAAGGCGTCAAGAGACGGGCGGACGGTGTGGAAAGACACACGGGGCAATGGTTTTTGCGTTGGGGTTCGATTCCCCATGCCCCACAAAATCCAACCATTAAAACTTAAAGTTATGAAAGCAACAATGAATCCAACAAAAATGGAGGCGCGGATCAAACAGAAGCTGCGCACGCTGATCGGCAACGTGACACACATGCAGAATGTCGCCGACCAAACGCTGGAGCTTATCAAGAGCATCCTGACAGAGGACGAGCGAAACGACTCGGACACCTGCCGCGTCGTCGAGAACCTGTCGTGCGTGTGCGAGGAGGCATTACAAGTGTTGTGCGAGGAACTGAAAAAGGGAACCCGGCTTTACGAGATTCTGAACGAAGAAGGAATGCGAACCAAAGCCATTGACAGCCTTTGATTATGAAAGCCATTGAGAATTTTTCGGGGAACCCTCTTTATCGTCTATTATCTTTTGAAGAGCTTCCTCAGTTATACAAAGAGTTGATTCTTTCCCGTTATGGAACTCCGTATACGGATAGGCCAGCGGGCGACAGAACTGTTCCGGGAAAGGATCCTCTTTCAGGAATTTTTGGAGCTGACTCTGAGCCTCGAACGGATCACCCCGAAAAAAGATGTCATAGTCTTGAAACAGGCCGTCGACTATCGCTCGGAACTCCTTTATCGAGGATAAAGAGTTCGAAGAAGAACGAAACCGAACAAGGTCGGCGACAAATCCTTGAAAAGGCGTATGCAATTTATCGTGAATTTCGTCGAACAATGGGGCTTCGATGTCTATCGCGTAGTCAATTCTACGCAATGTCGCGGCACTGATTAGGGTGTCAAGGACAAACTGGCGATACCGATTTGCCTTTTCGGCATCCAAGTATGTAATCACATAGTTCAATCTCCATTTCTTGGGAGTTTTTCCGGACGGTTTCATGATGTAGTTATTGTAAACAATCGCAAATATAACAATCACCAAATAAACAGACAAATGAGAAAGCAGATATTGACAGACAACGAAACTAAGGCCTTCTTGATAAAGACCTTCCAGTGTTCGCGCCAAGCGGTATGGCAGGCATTGACCTTCCAGCGCAACAGCGACCAAGCCCGGCGGATACGCCATCTCGCCCTGCAACGCGGCGGTAAGTTGACAGACGGCTATGCACCGAAGTGCGAGACTTCCTACGAAGAGGGAGAAAAAACGATGACCCAGAGATTCGGGTCACGTGTAAAGATAGTGGCGTATAGTGAGACCGGGAATGTATCCGTGTTCGTGGACGACCGACTGAAAGAGAATTACGAGAATTTGGACGTTTGCAGCCTCATGCAGTTGCAGAGCGAGGTGGAACAGATGGCAGCCGTGTTGTAAGAGGAGGCGATATGGAATACTACGGAAAGATATTGTGCATATCGTACCACGATCTGACATACGACGACCGCCCCGTCATCATCGATGGGAAGGGCGACTACAGCAGAAGTCGTGCGTTGAAAGATGTACATCCGTCGATGCTTTCCGAGGAAGAACTTGCACCCATCATGTCAGAGGCCAATTATAAGCAGCTGGCAGCCCGGGGACAAATCCATGTGGTACGTTCAGGAAGGGGGTTGGGAGGTTATGCTCTGGTAGAAGTGGCCACCCTTCCCATTCGGTTTCAGGAGAAGATAAAGCTAAAATACGGGGACATGAAAGACGATATTCTCAGGAACTGGTTCGGCAGCCACTTCCACATCGACGCAAAAGCACGAGAGTTCTATTCCCGATTCCGTTTCGACAACGGTAATACGCTCCCTCCGGAACGCATACAGGAGTACACGGTGAACGCCTCGGTGATAGAGAGTGTACTGGCGCTGATGGCCGACACGGTATTGATGCGCAAAGCCATGAAGGGCGGCCCGGTGAACTGGGGCGAGATGGCGGGGGCGATCAGTTACTATCAAATCGAATTCGGGCATACGTTGCCGATCAGCGCCAACCGCTTCAAGAGGCGCGTGTGGGATTTCAAGGCTCAGGGATATGAGAGCTTAATCAGCGGAAAGTTCATGAACCAGAACCGTCGCAAGGTGACTTACGGCATCGAGCGGGTGCTGCTGGCGATAGACGCCCAACCGGAACAGCCCTATAACACGACGGTATGGGAACAATACAACCTGTTTCTGGAAGGAGAATGCGAATTATTTGACCCGGAAACGGGCGAGATACTCGATCCTGCCGATTTTACAGACAAAAACGGCAACCCGATCGTGTTAAGTCCCAAGACGGTGGCGAACTATCTGACCAATCCCAAGAACAAGGCGTTGAGGGCGAAACATCACATGAGCCAATGGGACTTCAACAACGCCTACCGTCCGTACCATTTACGCTACACGGGAGCCTATTCGCTCAGCAAGATCTCCCTCGACGACCGTGACCTCCCTCGTCCGATGAAGGACGGCAACCGGGTAAAGGCTTACTACGCCTACGATGTGGTGAGCGGCGCCGTGGTGGGCTACGCTTACAACCGGCTGAAAACCGCCGAACTGTTCCTCGACTGCATGCGCAACATGTTCCGGACCCTTGACCGCAACGGCATGTACATACCGGCGGAGCTGGAAGTGGAGCACCACTTGGTGAAGGACTTCGCCGACGGCCTGATGCAGGCCGGCACGGTGTTCCCGCTGATCCGTTGGTGTAACCCCGGCAACTCGCGGGAAAAGCGGGCGGAGCATTTCAACCGCCAGAAGAAATACGGCGTGGAGAAACGCTCGCAGGCGGGCATAGGCCGCTGGTGGGCCCGTCTGGAAGCGAACCGTCCGAAGGAAGAGAAAGTATATGACGAGTACAACGACACCTATAAGGTGAAGAGCTATACCTACGACGAGCTGGTGGCCGACGACATTCGCTCCATCGACGAGTATAACAACCAGCTACACCCGAATCAGAAGCGATACCCCGGCATGACCCGCTGGGACGTATTCTGCAAAATGCAGAACCCGAACCTCCGCCCGTGGGACAAGGCCGTGCTTTACCGGTATATCGGCTTCCACACGAACACGACCATACGGAACAACAGCTATTTCAAGGTACAATACAAGGATTTCCGCCTTCCCGACCCGGAAGTCATCGCCCGGCTCGAACCCCGTAACTACAAGGTTGAAGCCTATTATTTGCCCGACAGCGACGGAAACATCGACGAGGTGTATATCTACCAGAACGGACGGTATCTCGCCGCCTGCAAGCCCGCACCGCGTTATAACGAGAATACCGTCGAGCAGACAGCGGCCGACCGCGAGGCTTATACCGAACAGGCAAAATATGTAGCCAAGTTCGACAAGATGATCAAGGAGGGCAAAATCAAGCCGTTGGGAATCCTGAGCAAAGAGGCCTCGAAAACGGTATCCACCGTAAAAGCCGAGGCGGTGGAGACGCAGCCCGCCGACGATACGGAAGACTATTCGGCATATCTCAATGTGTCGTCTTTTGAAAGAGATGCCATGTCCAAACTCTAACGATATTAAAAAAACATTCAAACAGCATTCAATATGGAAATAACGAACGAATTGAAACAACGGATTGCGGAGGCGATAGCAGCCGACCGGGGGAACTATCCCAGCGACAACCGCCATGCGACGGCTCTGGGTATTTCTCCGAGCGTGTACAACTCCATCAAAAGAGGAAATTATGAAAAACAAGTGAGCGATGCCAACTGGGTGGGTATCGCCCGGAGGCTGGGTGTGCAACTGCGGGCCGAAATGCCGTGGACGGCGGCCAAGACCCCTACCTATGCGTTTATCAGCAAGCAGTTGGAGATGTGTCAGGAGAGCGGACTGAGCGCCATTCTGTGCGACATGCCCAACATTGGGAAGACCTTCTCGGCGAAGGTGTACGTCAAAAACCACAAAAACGCCGTGTATGTGGACTGTTCGCAAGTGAAAACGAAACTCAAACTGATACGGTATATCGCCAAAGAGTTCGGCGTGAGCAGTTACGGACGTTACGGCGACGTCTACGAGGATCTGGTGGCTTACCTGCGCACGATAGACACCCCGCTTATCGTACTGGACGAGGCCGGAGACTTGCAGTACGAGGCTTTTTTGGAATTGAAAGCCCTGTGGAACGCCACCGAACGCTGCTGCGCATGGTACATGATGGGAGCCGACGGGTTGAAAGAGAAGATAAACCGGGCCATCGAGGGCAAGAAGGTGGGTTACACCGAGATGTTGAGCCGGTATGGCGATACATACAGCAAGGTGACCCCCGACGATGCCAAAGAGCGCGAGAAATTCCTGCGGGCGCAGGCCGCCATCGTGGCGAAGATGAACGCCCCGGAGGGCTCGGACATCGCCCGGATCGTAAACCTTACCGGCGGCGGGCTTCGCCGGGTATATACCGAAATCGAGAAATTGAGGAGGGTGCAGATATGATGACGAAAATAACATTAGAGGATAAAGGTCAGAACATCTTGTGGTTCAAGGTAAACGAAGACGGTATTGTCGAAGAAGCCGGTCCATTCCAGAATGAAATATGGAAAGACGCATATATTCCTTTTCGGAAAATCCGTGTCGGACAATTGCCCCCCATATCCTTTTATCCGTATATTATATTCAATTTTCTACAATATAGGGTCATATCAATAGAGCCAAGCCATGAAACTGAAACGAGCGTACAGCCCCAAAGAGGTGCTTAACATGAAGATACCCTGTTACGAGTTCACCGGGCAGTGGTTCGTCTCTATCGGCCGACCTGCCAAGAGCGGGGTGTGGATCATCTGGGGGTCGAGCGGGAACGGCAAGAGCTCTTTTGTCATGCAACTGGCCAAATACCTCTGCGCGTTCGACAAGGTGATATACGACAGTTTGGAGGAGAGCACGGGGCTCTCTTTGCAAATGTCATTGAAACGCCATCGAATGGAAGAGGTACGCAAGCGGCTGCTGATTCTCGACCGGGAACCGATCGATCAACTGGAGGAACGGTTGAAACGAAGGGGCAGTCCCAGAGTGGTGATCATAGACAGTTTCCAATATAGCGGGTTGAGCTACCCCGCTTACAAAGAATTAAAGGAGCGGCATCCCAAAAAGCTGTTCGTTTTCATCAGCCATGCCGAGGGAATGCACCCAGCCGGCAGGACGGCCCGAAAGGTGGAATACGATGCCGATGTCAAAATCATGGTGAGCGGCTTCAAAGCATGGTGCAAGAGCCGTTTCATGGAACAACCGGGCGAGCCCTACACAATATGGGAGGAAGGCGCCGCCAAAACATGGATGGGAGATGGACAAAAAGAGTATGCGCCGGAAGAACCTGCTGTATAGGCTCCGGAAGAAGGGAGTGAAAGTCAACACGAGAGAACGCTGTGTTTACCTGCCCTACGGCAGCGAGCCGGACAACATCGCACAGGTTCGCCGTCTGCGGAGAGAATATGATTTTGTAGTGCAATTTGAAATAGTATGATCATGGAAAAGACGCAAGAAAACATCTGCTGCATTTGCGGCAGGAAGTTCATCGGATACGGGTATAACCCATATCCGGTAAAAGAAGAGGGACGCTGCTGCAAACTGTGTAACTACACGGTGGTACTGGAAGAACGATTGAATGAATTTTACGAACGACAAAACCACAGAAAAAAAAATGAACAAGAAAGTGTACATCAGCGGGGCGATAGCCCATTATGACTTGGAAGAGCGCAAGGCGGCTTTTGGAAATGCGGAACGATTCCTTGCCTTGAAAGGCTACAATCCCGTGAACCCGTTCAAGAATGGGCTGCCCGACGAGGCGCATTGGCGGGAGCACATGCGGGCGGACATCGCCCTGCTGCTCGGTTGTGATTATATCTACATGCTTCGAGGCTGGGAGCTGTCGAAGGGCGCCAAGCTCGAGCTCGACGTGGCCAGCTCGTGCGGCATCGAAGTGTTGTTCGAAAACCAGTTTAATCTTTGAATTATGGAAGAAAAACAAAAGGTGCAGGTCGTATTTGAGTTTGACCGGGAAGACTTTGAGTCGATCATGACACTGAAAAGTCCGGAGGAAAAAGAAACGGCGGAAGAGGTGTGGAATGCTATGGTTAAGGAACCGGTGGTTGTCAAGGTTGACTTGCTCGACGAAAGGGATAGATACGATGTGAAAGTTATTATGGTGAGTTGGGCGATGTATGCAATCGCCGATAGATTGGAGGAATGAACATGGCACAGGAAGTAACCAATTTCGCCCGGTTTTACGCCCTGTTCGGCAAAGTGCCCTATTACGGCGACCGGGAAGAATTTAAGCGCTCGATCGTGAGGCAATATACACGGAATCGCACCGAGAGCCTGCGCGAGATGACCCGGGCGGAGTACAACGAGTGCTGCACCGCTCTGGAACAGCTGACCGGGCAGGACGAATGGCGAAAGAAACTGCGCGAGGAGCTGCGGTTCCGCCGAAGCGTATGTCTGAAACTCATGCAGAAAATCGGCATCGACACCACGGACTGGGCAAGGGTCAACGATTTTTGCCTGAATCCCCGGATCGCCGGCAAGCCTTTCGGCCGGCTCGATACCGAAGAACTGGAACAACTGGCCGTAAAGCTGCGCTCCATCGAGCGGAAGGGAGGGCTGAAAGTGAAGGAAACGGAAAAGAGACAAGAACACGAAGTGAAACAACCGGGCCGGGCCGTCTATGTAATCATAGACCCCAACGCCCCTAAAAACTAATAGAAATGAAAACAGAAGCACGAAAAATCCTTGACGGGATTAAAATCCAACTCCTTGAAGCGGCGACATGGCTGTCGGCCGAAGAGCGGGAGGAGTTTTTTAGCGACATCAACGAATGGACATACGAGCAGTACGAGGCGGCATTGGTCTGTCAAGAGCCTGAAATGCAGAATTACGAGGAGGACGATGCATGACCCTGAACGACCAGAACAAGGTGAAAGCGGCCGGCTTCACCATTATCCGCAAAGACGACTATCCGATGCCGAAAATCAAAGTCAGCACAAAGCACAACGGAGGGTGGAAAACTTACGGAGTGTATGAGACGAAGGCCGCGCGGGACAAAGCGTTCAAGACCCTTTTAGAAAGCGACAAGATTATCAGTGATTAACAAACCATTAAAACAATCAGAATTATGGAAGAGAGAAGCAAACAAACCGTGTTAATGACGGAAGAGGAAAAGGCCGAGTTCGAGGCCTTCCAACGGGAAAAAGCGAGAAAAGCGGCCGAAGAGAAGGCCAAAGCCGACCGGGAAATGTACAGGCAGATGGTGGACGAGGAGATCGAGAACTCCATTCCCGTGTTGCTGGGTATCAGCGAGGAGATCAAGGAGAGCAAACAGAAGGTGCTTGACAATTTCAAGGCTATACTTGCCATGAAGTCCGACCTGTTTAAAACGAAGATGCGCAACGACCAACGCAGTCATACCTTCACCAACAGCGCGGGCGACAAACGCATCACACTGGGCGTGTATGTGACGGACGGCTACCGGGACACGGTAGAGGACGGAATCGCCATCGTGAAGGAGTACATCGCCTCGCTGGCCAACGACGAAAAGACGCAGGCATTGGTGAACATGGTGTTCCGGCTGTTGAGCCGCGACGCCAAAGGCACGTTAAAGGCCAGCCGTATCGTGCAGCTGCGCAAGGTGGCCGAAGATACCGGTGACGCACGGTTCATGGAGGGTGTGCGCATTATCGAGGAGAGCTACCAGCCGGAGGTGAGCAAGCAGTTTATCCGCGCCGAGATGAAAGATAGGAACAGCATGTGGAGACCCATACCGTTGGGAATGACCGAATCGTAAAGAATAAGGTCATGAATCGGGGCCGATGGCGATTCGCAGAATAGTCGTTGACTCCTTAAACAGGAAGTGCCGAAATGTGAAAAATCGGCACTTTTTTTATACAAAACGGGTGAAAATCAATTATATTTGCATTATGGGCAAAGGGAGAGACAAAGAACTGATCAAGCTGAGGGACGAGGCGTTGTGCCGCCGTTACTATTACTGGACCGAGGTGCAACGGTTGCGGTTCGATGACGCGCTGCGCATTCTGTCGGAGCGTGAGTTCTTTATCTCCGAGGAGCGTATCATGACTATTATCCGGCGTAAGTCCCGCGAGGGGACCGACAAGGACTTCAAGCCCCTGCCCAAAGTGAAAGTTCCCCGGCTGAAAGCCTCACAGCTCGAACTGTTTCCCACACTATGATTCCATCGCCGACTCGTCGTGCAACGTAAACGAAAAGGTCGTCTCGAACACCTTGATATATCCCGGCAGCGCATATTCCCGGCTTTTCTCCCGCACGAGCGGCGATGCGTTTTCCGAGCACTGCAAGCATTGTAAGGTTTGGTACAGCTTGTTCGCCGTCTGCTGGCGTTCGCGTACTTTCTCGTAGGTTCCCGAGGCGTGACTGGTGTCGTGGTAGCAGTCGATGGCGAGGCGCACGGTAATGAACGACTCGCTGTTCTGCGCCCCGTAGCCGAGGTCGTGCCAGTTCGAATCGGTGTTTCCGATCAGCACGCAGGGGAAGGTGACCGGGTAGTGGTCTTCGTCGGCTCCCATTTCCAATTGGCCGTAGTCCTCGTCGATGAGCGACAGATCCGGCATTTCACGGGCGATTTGCTCCATGATGGTGATAAAAATTTCTTCCATGATTTTATAAGTTTAATATAGTTCTGATTTCTTTTTCGATTCTCTTTTCTATTTTTTCGTTGAGCTCCTCACTATCGCCAAGAAATTGTCGTTGTGGAATGTGTATGTTCAGTTTCTTTTTCTTGGTGAGGGCAAGTCCTTTCCACATCTGCGCCTGTGGGTTGGTTGGTCGTTTGCTTGTCGCCTTTCCCCGGCTTTTCTTCCCCGTATTTTTCTTTGTTTCGCCCGAGGTTTCTCGGTACTTGGCCCATGCGAAACGCCTCATACGATCTGTAACAGTTACAGAGACAGATCCACCCCAGTTGTGAATGGGGGCGTAGATCACATCGTTCGATATTTTTACCCGGTAGTCAGACGGTATGTATTTGATTGATTTGAATAGATGATTGCGACCGGAAAGTAGCGTGTCGTAGTTGCCGGCGGCATCGGTTCTACCGGAGGAGAGCCGCTTGGACTTCGGCCACGGGTGCAGTCCTCCGTTCACAAAGCCTCCTAACCGGAAGTTGTTTTGAAAATGGTCTTTGGCCATACGTCCAGCCACAACTGGCATCTTACGGCGCATCATCTCATCCAGCTCCTTGTGTTTCTGTTCTATCAATTTTGCAAAATCTTTTATATCCATAAGGTACAGTAATTCAAGAATAATTCGTAATTTTGTACGAGGTATCAAATTATCTTTAATATATTATGTTATGAACATACCTGAACAAGTAAAGAACGAGGCTCGTAGTGTAATGGAACAGTACGGTGGACACCTTGAATATCTAGGTGATGTCGACAACCAAAAAGCATGGTTGCTTCGTCTCCCGGACGATACCGTTGTAGGATTCCCATTTTTGTACTTATATAAGGGAGGTGAGGCAGTCGAAATAACCGGGCCTTCTGTTTTTGATTTCATTGACTTATATATTAAAGATACTAAGGAAATTTAGATTGAATAATTTGTTATCTATTCTCATAATGCCTCTACAATTGTGTGAGTTTGGAGCTCCTATTTCACACAAATATTTGATATCTTTCCATTCCATTCCAGAGCCTTTTGAATTATCGCTTTGTGGTTCTATATACCTCAGTTCTCCATCTTTGAACCGTTGCAAAATAGTTGCATGTCCACCGCCACTTTTCCATCCTATACATAATTCATAGACTCCTTCATCCTTACAGACTTCGTTAAAATATTCCATATACCTTTGAGGTGTCATTTTCAAGTAATCCTTAGACCGTAACCAGTCGTTTATACTAACATGTTTCGCTGGTGTTCCATCTGTGTTCTTCCAAACTTCAAAGGCACGTCCTTTGCTTAAATATTCGAGTTTGGAACCCGGAGTGTTCCCTTTTGCCGTAATATTAAATCCTCTTAATCGTAAAGCATAAGCTGGTGCACAGGTTTGGCAGTTTATGCTGAACGGATAATCCCTCTTTCGGTTGTACTTTTTATTTTTTCTGTATTTATGCCCTTTTTTGTCCTGATAAGCCCCTTTGGAATCCAAAATGAACTCATCTACATGATTCGGGTTGGCATTCTGCTTATCTGCTTTTTCCACACTCATCGGCTTCTTCTTTATAATTTTGAGGGCCTTTTCAATTTCAAGGTTATTTCTGGCAATGGCAATCTTTTCTTCTTTTGTAAGATTATCCGGCATTTCAGCAATCATTTTATCGATGCGAGCCGTCAGCTTATCAACTGCTTTCTTTGCCCCTTTATACGCATTCTCTATATATGGGTGCGAATCTGAAAACAGTTTGCCGTCCTTCCCCGGATTGTTGTCCAGCCCGGGGTGCGGGTTGTCCTTTTTCGTGAAGTCGGGGATTTCGGTCACCGGGTCGTCCGTCGAGGAGAGGTCGCACTTGCAGTTCCAGCGGTCGCCCGGGCGGTGCTCGTTCCAGAACGGGTCATCGATGGGGCGAACCGTCCCCCAGAATACCATGTGGTCCTTCCCGGGATTGACCGAGGTGGAAGGCATCCACCGCAGATTGGGCAAGATGTCCTTCTCCCGCTCGAACTGCTGCCAGTCGGCCGCCTGATGCGCCCGCAAGACCGCCGTATTGTATTCGGTACGCAGCCACTGCCCCACCTGATGCGAGGCGATGGGCATCACCTCCTTCCGCCACTGTTCGAACGGTTTTAGATTGCCGTTCGAATCCAACAATAATTTGGCCATGTCGTTCTGCATACGGTGTACCTTGAATGCCACGAATACCTCGTTGTTCCGCAGAATGGCCGTGCGGAAGTCGTCGTCCGGATCTACTACTTCGGATTCATCGAATCCTTTTCGGGCGGCCTCGTTTATCCGGTCGCAAATCTCGTTGAACAGGTTTATCTCGATGTCGGTCATCGGGTGGAAGTTCTTGCCGTATATGTTCCGCAAGGCGCGGCGCAACACCTCGCCGGAGAACTCGAAGCCCGAGGAGACCTCACCCTCCTTCGCCTCATAAAGGCGGTCGACTACCAGTCTAAAACTGCCCCGCCGCCCGACGGGGCTTTTCCGAAAAAACGGGCCAGCCGGTCGCGGAAGGATTTTTTGCGCTTGGAGTCGGGCTTAGGGTCCGGGGCAGGCTCCTCTATTTCTTCCTCCTCCGGTTTTTGCCGTTGCTGCTGTTGAAGCCGCTTAACGGCGGCCTCTTCCCTTTTCCGCACCTCTTCCCGCTCTCTTTTCAATCGGTCGTAGTCGGCCGGCTTCTCGATGCCGAACTCCTCGTAGAGGTAGTCGTCGGAGACCGGCAGGTCGAACTGCCGGGCGATCTGCGTGAGGATATTGACCTTCGCCGTGGGGTCTATCTCCTTCTTCTCCGGGAAACAGAAGTTCCCCCCGGCCGTGTCGATGCCCATGCGGGCGAAAATATCGGCCATGTCGTAATTGAGCACATCGAGGAGATACCGCTTGTCAGCCTCGGCCACTTTGTCCTCCACCTTTTTGTGGACAGTACCCAAAGCCTGCGTGCCGTTTTCCGAGGATTCGGTCGTCAGCGTATTACCGAGGACGAGTTTGGAAATCTCGTTGTTGCACCGCTCGCAGAGCCGTTCGTAGACATCGGCCGAACCGGTCTTGTTGCCGGCTTCTATAAAATTGAGTTTGGTGTCCTCGTCGTGGAAGAACTGTGCGAGGCTTCCGATATTCGCGGCGTCCTCTATCGCCCGCTGGCGGGACTGCTCGTCATCGGAGTTATAGACATACTCCTGTATGGGCATACCGAAGAGCTCGGAGAACTGCGACCAGTCGCCGGTGGTGTTCCGTTTGTAGATGACCCACGGCGCCGCCTTCGCCAGCAGCCCCAAGTCGTCGGGACTGCCGATGAACAACAGGTCGGAATAATTCTCCCACGGCAGGCCGACGATGTCCGTCTGGTGACGGAGGATAATCCGCCTTACAGGATCCACATGCTTGCGGGGGATAAGGTCGTAGTCCACCCATTCCCCCTCCCGGTAGAACTGGCAGAGGGAAAAGCCCCAGAACTTGGCGTCGATGATGTCGCCGACCAGCCGGTTGAACCACGGGGAACGAATCTGCTCGTTCACCGCGTCGTCCGGCTTGCCGTCCCTGCGGAACTCGATGTCGGAGCAGAGCACGGCGTTCTTCCGTTTCTCGATCACGCAGGTGAGGTGCGTGTCCATGAGAATGTCGGCATACAGGTCATATAGCTTGTAACGCCTTGAATAGTCCACGTTCTCGGCGGCTCGGACGGCCGTCATATAGTCGGCGATGTCGATGCCGAACCGTTTGGGCTGCGTGAGCACGATGACATTCGGTCTCTTTTGTCCGGGAAGCGTCAGATTGCCTCCGACGGTGATGATGCCCCGGTTATTCTGTTTTTGTTTCTTTGCCATAGTCTTATGTGATTACCAGTGGTTTGTCCTTTTTCGGTTGCTCTCGATGCGGAAGTTCGAGTTTCCGGCCCGTTCCTCCGCCGGCAGGAGCGGCGCCCCCTCGATGGAGATCTCCTCGGCCGCCACCGCCTTCATCCACTCTACGGCCCGTTCGTACCGGTCCTTCCGCATGGGCGAGAGTTTCTGGGGGTTGTGGATACAAAAAATGTGATAGACCGCGATGTCGATGACCATCATCAATACCAATTGGTTCCTTTCCTCCCCGGTGGCGGAGAAGATTCTGTCGCAGTCATAGCGTTTCGACAGGTAGCACCGCATTTCGGCGATAGCCCTGTCCTCGCATATTTCGATGACGGGTTCGTCCTCCCGTACGAGGGCATCCAGAATGTCGCGGTGGATACTCGCGTCATAGTCCCTCAATTCGACAAATTGACTCATAGGTATAGGGGTTAAAGGGTTATAATCTTCGTTTGTTCCGTCTCCGCAACTCTCTCCGGGTCTTGACCACCGGAGGCTCCGACCGATGTATGAGTTCATCGATGATGCGGTTGCCTCCTTCCACGGCATCCGGGCCGTCCGCCGGATAGCGTAACGAAAGCGTGAACAGCTTGAACTGATCTTCCAGTTCTTTCATGTGCGGATTGTCCTTCTCCGCCTCGTTAAGGATCAGGTTCCCCTCCCGGTTCAAGGGTTCGAGGTTGGCCTCTATCCGGGTTCCCTTGTCGGTTTTCTTCTTCTCGTCCCCCCGGATATAAAGCGATATTTTCTGCTCTTTCCGGACTTTGGCCACGAGCGGTTTGAACACCTGCTGAAAGAAAGGGTCTTGCAGTTTGTTGTTCTCCATGTAGCAATACACGGTGGCTTTTCCGCCGACGAACTCCAACAGTTTGACATACCAACCGATGAATTCGGCGTTCAGGGCTTGGGAGAGAAAAGTCTTGATGACATAAAGCCGTCCCCCGAGTTTGCCGAGCAGCGAGACCGTCTTGAAGGACTTGCCTTTCTTTCCCTTGCTCTCGCCCGGCGCCGGGTCACCGTATGCGACCAAAAATTTAAATTTCGATAAGGGTGGAACCTTGCCGTAGGCGATGGTCTCGAATACTTCCCCGACAGAAATCGGGTTGTTGAAGTATTCTCCCTGCGCCGCTTTGGTGGATATTTTGGACAGCGTGCGGTCGATAAACTCTTCCGTGTTCTTCTCCGGCCAAGTGGAGCGACCGTTCCTGTCTCGAATGTTCACGATGTCCCAGTGGTCGGCCATGTCCCCGGCCCGTACCACGCAGCAATCTTTGGCGATGATGTTTCCGCAAAAGATGACAAGCGTCGGTTCCGAGATAGATCGCGTCGGATACAGGGCGTTTTCCCACCAGTCCCACCGCTTCTGTATCGTGTCTGGGTTCTTAGTGTCCTCGTCCGTGTCGAAGTCGTCCACGAGCAGCACGTCCGGGCGAATGGCCTCGTTGCGCGAACCCCGGGGCGACTGTCCCGCGCCGATTGCACGGAACGCCACGCCTCCTTTGGTGACGAACTCGTCCTCCGTCCATGAGCCGGGCGTCTCCTGTTTGCCGTAATAGGCCTGTATGCGGCCGTTGGCCTCCAAATTGGCCCGGTAAGGGGCCAGCAGCCGGACAGCGTTGTCCTTGCTGTTGGAGGTCATGATGACGTTCTTCTTCCGCCCGGTGAGCGTGACGAACAGGACGATAAACATGGAGACGGTAGACTTGGCGAGCTCCCGGCTCCACGAAAGCACCTCGAACCATTCGTCGTGTGCGATGATGCGCTGTATGGCCCGTTTCTGGAAATCGGCGAACTCATACTTGGCATAGTTCGGAAAGAAGAACTTGATCCACTCCACCGGATGCCTTTCGAGATACCGGCGGTGCTTCTCCCGGTCGGCGGCGGACATGGATTTGTCCACCGGCGTGGCCCTATCGATGTCCTCCTTGAACTTCTCCCAGTCGAGGAGTGCTGTTTTGTCGATCTGTTTCATGAGCCTCCCGTTTATAGTTTGTCCTTGATATAAGCGTCCGCCAGCCTTGTCAGTTCTTTTGCTTTTTCAAGGTCGAACGGACGGAGCCATTCGATGAAACCGGTGAGCACGCTGATGATATCGGCTATTCCGGTTTCCTGTTCCATGTTCCGAATGGCGGCCGACAGCTTGCCGAGAATGTCGGCCTCTTTGGAATTCGGGAACCGTTCCCCCTCCGCCCGTGCCGAGATGGCCCGGTTGATTTCCGCCACCTGACGGTAGAGGTTGGCCACCTGTTCCTGCCGGGTGAGTGTCAGCCCGGCTTTCTGTTCCTCCCATTTCCCGGCACGCACCCAGTTGGACACTGTCACGCGGGACACTCCCACACGCTCCGCTATTTCCTGTTGCGTGAGATTCTCCCGCATGTATAAAGTCTTGGCCCATTCCTTCTTTTGGGCGTTCGTCAAATCTGCCATAGTGCTTTAATTCTTGTGATTCAACTGCAAAAATGCCCTAAAAATCCCGCGAAATAAAAATCGTTCCGCATGATGAGACTTTACAAAACCACCATGACATCATACCGTTACACGGTAAAAATACAATTTTCATACGCTGTTGATTTGTCGCATTTTTGCGATGTGAACCCAGCGTGATTATGTGCTAAAACCAGACAGATATGAGCAGATTTTTCAATATACAGACCGATGCGGAGGGAGTGTGCACCATCTTCCTTTACGGTGACATCGGAGACTATTACGAAGTACAGAGCGGACGGGTGGCCCGGGAACTGTTGGAAGCCGAAAAGGCGGGGAGCCGGATCCATGTCCGCATCAACAGTAACGGCGGCGATGTGTATTGCGGCATCGCCATCTACAACGCCATCAAAAACAGCAAGGCGGACGTACACATCTATGTGGACGGTATCGCGGCCAGCATGGCCAGCGTGATCGCCCTGTGCGGAAAACCGGTAGAGATGAGCAAGTATGCGAGGCTGATGCTGCACAGCGTGAGCGGAGGCTGCTATGGCAATAAAAAGGAGATGCAGAAGTGCATCGAAGAGATAGAGAGCCTCGAAGATAGTCTCGGAGACATTTATGCCGCCCGTCTCGGCATGACGAAGGAGGAGGTCAAGGCTACGTTTTTTGACGGCGAGGACCATTGGCTGACGGCAGACGATGCGCTCCGCCTCGGCTTTATCGACGGCATCTATGACGCGGAACCGGTTCCGGCGGGCAGTACCCCGGAACAGATATATACTTTATTCAACAACCGGCTCACGGAGCCACAAAACAAAAGCAAGATGAACTTGGAGGAAATTCGGAAACACCCCTCGTTTGCCAATTGCAAGAGCGAGGAGGAAGTAATCGCGCAGGCTCAGTCCTACGCAAGGGAAGCGGGCCGTGTCGCCGGTCTGGAAAATGAGAACAACGACCTGAAAACCAGGCTGAAAGAGTTTGAGGACAAGGCGGCCGCCGATGAAGAAGCCGCACGCAAGGCATTGCTTGACGCTGCGGAGGCAGACGGGCGCATCAATGCCGAAATGCGTCCTGTATATGAGAATATCCTGAAATCCAACCCGGAGGAAGGAGAAAAAGCGTTAAAGGCGCTTGCCCCGAAACGCAAGGTCATGGAGGACCTGAAAGTGGACCCGGGAGACGAGAGCCCGTGGAGCAAGCGAATGAAGGAAATCAACAACAAACTTAATAAACAATAACGATGGCGATAGTAGTAAAAAACACCAATTACAACGGCGAGGTGCTGGAGCAGCTGCTGACCCTCGCCGCCACCGGCAACGAAATCGTGGAGAAAGGCCTGATTATGGTCATTCCCGGTGTGGAGAAGAAAATCAGCCTGCCCCGTCTGAAAAGCGGGAAGATGCTCCAAAAACGCAAGGAAAATCCCGGTGTGGAAGATTCGAAGGGCAATTTCAATTATGACGAAAAAAGCCTCGATCCGAAGGATTTCATGGCCTTCACCGTGTTCAATCCCCGTGCCTTCGAGCAAATCTGGCGCAAGTGGCAGCCGAAAGGCAACCTCGTGTTCGCAGAGCTACCACCCGAAGCCCAGAATGCGCTGTTGGCCGAACTGGCCAAACAGGTACAGTTCGAATTAGGTGACCATTACATCAACGGCGAATACGGAGACGATGATGACCATCTGTTTAACGGTATCCTCACCCAAATGGCCAAAGATACGGAACTCATCATCGTGGACAGCGAGGAAACAACCATGCTCGGCAAGTTGAAAGCCGTTCGGAGCGCTATCCCCAAAGCAATCCGCAACAACCCGAACCTGCGTATTATCATGAGTATCGATGATTTCGACAAGTACGATGACGAGTTGACGGAACGAGAGGCCAAAAACGCCAGCGAGACGGACGTCAATGCCAGACGTTACAAGGGTATCGCCATCGAGACTTTGGCTGCATGGCCCGACGATCTGATTGTGGCCACGTTGTGTTCGAT
This sequence comes from Barnesiella sp., assembly GCF_022723415.1. Lineage (NCBI taxonomy): Bacteria > Pseudomonadati > Bacteroidota > Bacteroidia > Bacteroidales > Barnesiellaceae > Barnesiella > Barnesiella sp. The sequence goes on from NZ_JAIJHU010000002.1 coordinate 44,166, forward strand.
GGGCGCAGACGGAAACCTGTTCGCCGCCGTCAATCTGCAAGACGATGAGAATGTCATTCAGATAGACAAGATTTCCAATGCCAGCGAGTTGTACTTCTTCAAGATGCTGATGAAGGCTGATACCAATATCGCTTTCGGGGAGGAGACCGTGGTTTTGGACAGCCGCAAAAGTCCCGTATTTCAGCCGACTGCAAAAACCATTTCTGCCGACCCAACCACGGTGGCTATTCCGGCAGAGGGTGGCAGCAAGGAAGTGACCGTAACAGCCAGCGGTGAATACACCGTAGGCGCCGCTCCGGCCGGTTTTGAGGTAGAAGAAACCGAAACCGGTGTGACCATTTCGGCAGAGGCCAATGACACGGGCAATGCGAAAAGTGGGACTCTGACCATTACCCTGAATGCCGACAACTCGAAAACCGCTAAGATAACCATCTCGCAAGCCAAACAAGGAGCATAAGTCATGGGAAAGTTGAAATATCTGGTACTGCATTGCACCGCCACCCCCGAAGGGCGTGAGGTGACAGCTGACGAGATACGTCGCTGGCACACCTCCGCACCCCCTGTCGGGAGGGGTTGGAAGCAGGTAGGATACACCGATATGATACACCTCGACGGCCGTGTGGAGAGGCTGGTGGACAACAACGAGGATGCGCAGGTCGATTCATGGGAGATTACCAACGGGGCAAAAGGGTACAACACGACAGCTCGGCACGTTGTGTACGTGGGCGGTGTCGCCGCCGACGGCAAGACCCCCGTGGACACCCGCACCCTCGCACAGCGGAAAGCGATGGAAACCTACGTAAAGGATTTTCATCGTCGCTTCCCCGACGTGGAGATTGTCGGCCACAACCAGCTGGCGGCGAAAGCCTGCCCCTCGTTCAACGTGCAGACTTGGTTGAAATCAATAGGAATAAACCCATAAAAAGAAGAATGAAATGAAAAAGTTGATTTGTTTTTTCATGCTGATACTCGTGTTTGTATCAGCCGCATTTGCCCAAACGGGCGATGTATCCACCGGTACAGATTATGACAGCATGATCGCCACTTTTGCCGGATTTGCCGGTTGTGTGGTATTGCTGACGGAAGGTATCAAAGCCCTGTTTCCCAAGATGAACGGACTGCTTACCCAGCTTGTCAGTTGGTGTGTCGGTATGGCGGCCGCCATGTTGCTATGGTGGCTTGATGCCGGATTCGTATCGGACGTCCAATGGTATATCGCCCTGCTTTACGGTTTAGGAGCCTCCTTCGTGGCGAACGGGATTGCGGACACGGGACTGGTTCAATGGCTTATCGGCCTTATCGCTAAAAAGTCGGGAAGCAAGTCATAAACAGGTAGTCCTATGGAGCTCAGTGAATTTTTGAACATCGCACTGGGTGGCGGTTTGCTGGCAACCATTATCGGCCTGTTGACCTTAAAGTCTACCGTCCGCAAGGCCGGTTCCGAAGCTGAAATGGCGAAAGCGGAGGCCGAGGCGGTGCGAATAGACAACGCTGAGCACGCCACCCGCATATTGATGGAGAACATCGTAAAACCTTTGAAAGATGAGTTTAACGAGACAAAGAAAGAGTTGGCACGTAACACGCGTGAGATGGCTCGCCTTCGCAAAGCCATCGATACCGCTAACAGTTGCAAACATCGCGATACTTGTCCTGTGCTTAACCGCCTGCACGAGCACCCGAAAGGCAACGCAGGAGAAGATCCGGGAGGAACTGACCCGGTCGGACAGTTCGACCAGCGAAGTCCTCCGGATACGGACGGAAACGGTCCCGGGGTCGGAGATTAGGCTGGTCATACCGGCGGACAGCCTGATGAAACTACCTCCGACGGCATCGTACGGCGGACGGAGCGGCCGGACGAATGTGGCGGTTAACCGCAAGGGAGATACGATTATTGTGCATGCCTCTTGCGACAGCCTGCAGCGACAGTGTGAGTATTACGAGAAATCCTCCTCGGTATGGCGCGAGCGCTATGAAGGCATGGCCGACCTGTACGAAGCGGAATTAAAACAGCGTTCGAACCCCGTTAAAACCTTTTTCACAGGGCTCGTCGCCGGGATAGCGATAACGATATTAGGAATGATAATCATCAAAAACAAATTGAAGAATGGCAACTAAGAAATTCATATACGGCATAGCCGTCGTAAAGTTTAATCAAAAGGAAATCGGCTACATCGAAAAAGGCAGTTGGGACTGGGGCGGCACAAAGGCCGAGAGTACGGACATCGAGGCCGAGCAGGTCCCCGATGCCCCGGTACTGACGATGGCCAACAAGAACGCGACCATCGCGCCGACGTTCAACCTCATTCAGCTGGATTACGAGAATATACAAGCCGTACTGGGCGGCACGCTGGTAGGAACCTCCGGGTCGTACACCGGCTGGAAAGCTCCCACCGACTTGGTAGAGCTTCGCGGCCCGTGGGAAATCAAGTTCGTCTCAGGTCAGACGATGAAGATCCCCAACGGTACTATCATGGCCAACTTGGGCGGCAAGCTGACGCTGACCGAGGTTTCCAAGATAGAGTGCCAGCTGAAAGTGAACAAGCCGGAGGAAGCGGACACCGCTCCTTACGAAATCAACGATACCCCATCGGAATAACGTATGGACGAGAAAGTCGCACGCCTCATACAGCGCGAGGGGGCGGCCGCCCTGTTGGACCGGGGCGTGTCCGTCCCCTTGAAGGATATCCGCCTTCCGTTCCGCAAGCCCCTGCGCCTGCGGGTCGTCATGCGCCGCCCCCGGCTGGGCGGGCTTATTCGCTTGGCCCGGGTGTACCTCTCGTTAGGGGTGACGGCGGAACAGATGAACAAGTTTACGAAGGAGGAGGAAATGGCCTTTTTGGCGACCCACGGCAAACAGGTGAGCCGCATGGTGGCCTATACCCTGTGCCGCGGCTGGATCAGCCGCCGTCTGCTGGTCGGGGCAACGGCATGGCTGGTTCGCAACTGGATAGACACCGAGTATGTCTCGGCCGCCATGCGCAGCTTCGTATTCCTGTTGGGCACAGACCCTTTTACGAGTATTATCAGATCAGCCGAGAGGACGAACCCGATGAAGCTGAGACTGAGCCAAAGAAACAAGGGGAGTTAAAGACGGTATTCGAGCCTTCCCATAGCCCCTTCGGATTTATCTGGCAAGTGGCCGACGCCACCGGCTGGAAGGTAAAGTACATACTGGAAGGTGTGAACTTCCAGACCTTGATTATGATGCTGGCAGACGCGCCCCGCTATATCCGAAAGAAACAGGAGGAGAAGAGCGCGGAGGACGAGGCCGCCGACATCGTGGGATTTTTCCAGAGCAATTTGAAGAGATAACATGGCAATGAAACCGGTAGAAGTAGAGATATTGATGAAGGACCGCCTGTCGGTGGCCCTCGACAAGGCCGGCCGCAAGGTGGACGGGCTGAAAGGCAAGGCGACCGCCGCATCGTCGGAAATGGACAGTCAAGCCCAAAGGTTGCGTACCGCCATAGCCGGGCTCACGGAGCAAATGGAAGAATTGCGCAGGGTCGGACAAAACGCCTCCCTGAACCTCGACCAGAGTGAAAACATGGCCGGTATCGAAGCGCTCGAAAAGCAAATCGCCGAATTGGAATCCCGGTTAAAGCAGCTGGGTGCAACCGCAGAAGCTACACAGACAGTCCCCCCGGAACTGCCCGCCGCCAAGCAGCAATTCAACGGCCTGCACATGAGTATCCAACAGATCGCCCGGGAAATGCCCTCTCTGGCTATGGGGCCCCAGATGTTTTTTCTCGCCATCTCCAACAACCTGCCCATTTTCGCGGACGAGGTAAAAAGGGCGCGGGTCGAATATGACAATCTGGTGAAATCCGGGCAAAAGGGCGTGCCGGTATGGAAACAAATACTTTCCTCTTTATTTTCTTGGCAAACCGCCCTGACGACAGGCATCATGCTGCTGGTCATGTACGGCGACGAAATCATAGAGTGGACCAAAAACCTGTTCAGCTCCAAAGACGGAGTCGACGCCTTGAAAAAAGCCCTGCAGGAGAAAAACGAGGTGGAAAAAGAAGGACATGCCGTCTCTATCCGCACCCGTGCCGAGCTGGACAACACCCTCCGCGAGTTGAGAGACTTTATCGGCACGAAAGAGCAGGAGAAGAACAAGGTCGACGAGTTGAACCGGAAATACGGCGACACGTTCGGCACTTACAAGTCCCTGACCGATTGGTATGACACACTCATACAAAAAGGGAATGCCTATGTCGAGTCCCTGTTCATGCAGGCAAAGGCTCAGTCCTATATTAAAAAAGCCATAGAAGCCGACGAGAAAGCGAACGAAATCCGCAGCAAGGGCAAGGAAGAGTACCGCCCGTTCTGGGGCGCCGGCGGAAAGCTCAACATGTTTTTTGGCGGGGACAACATCGGCCAATATGGAAGCGATCCGGCAGAGACAGCCTTTAACAAAGCCCTGCAAGAGGAGGAAAATAAAAAACAACATTACCTGAATGAGGTCGAATGGTTCCAGAAAGAGGCAACCAGAATCTTCAAGGAAGCGGGACTCTCCGATTACCGGAACATCGAGACTGATGACGACACCGCCAAGACAGAGGCGGAAAAGCGGAAGCAGACCCGGCAGAAACTGAATGACGAGTTGCTGGCTCTGGAACAACAGAACCAACAGGATTGGCTCGACTTGCAGGAGGAGGGCACGAGGAAGAAACTGGCCCGGATAGACGCCGACTATGACCGGCAAAAAGCCGAGATCGAAAAGAAGGCGCGGGAACTGGACGAGCTGAACCGAAAGGCGGGCGTCACCGACACCAACGCCGCCGGGCTGACCGATAGGCAGCAGGAGGAAATTGACCGAGCTAATACCCTTGCCGAAGATACACGGAAAAAAGAGGTCACGGCGGTTTACCGGGAAGAGGCTGTCGCCATGCGCGAATACTTAAAGGAGTACGGCTCTTACCAGCAGCAGAAGCTGGCCATCGCCGAGGAGTATGCCGAGAAGATTCGCCGGGCACAATCGGAGGGCGAACGGCTCTCGCTCGAAAAAGAACGGGACTCGGCCGTCAACCGGCTGGAACTGTCGGCTATCCGGCAGCAAATCGACTGGGGAAACGTATTCGGCCATTTCGGGGTGATGTTCCGCGAACAGGTGCAGCCGACTATCGACCGCCTGAAAACGATCGCTCGAAGCCCGGAGTTTCAATCCTCCGCCGGCGTCGACGAGATGGAAGCCCTGTATGGCTTGATTTCCACCCTGCAACAGTCGGAGACGATGTGGAACGGGGAGATTTTCCGGCAAATCAACGACGACCTCGTCTCTTATCAAAACGCCATGCGGGGCTACATGGCCGCGCAGCAGCGAGAAATCGAGGCGACCGAAGAGCTGGCCCGTGCCAAGCAAACGCTGAAAGAGGCCGAGGGAAGCGGTGACGCCCGCAGCATAGAGGCAGCCGAGCTCTACGTGGGAGAGGCCTCGAAGAATCTCGACAAGGCATCGCAGGACGTGCAGATGTTCGGGACGCAGGTGCAGAGCACCACTACCAGCCTCCGGGAGTCCTCGGAACAGGCAGCCGGTATGTTCCGCAACCTCGAATCGGGGCTGAGAAACCTTTCGTCGGGGAACCTGAAAGGAATAGGACAAGGCGTCATGCAACTCGACAAGCTGTTTAACGGCGGGAAGCTGACCGAAAAACTTGGCGGCTCCCTCGCGGAGGGTTTCGAGAAAATCTTCGGGGACAGCAGCGTCACCCAAGCCCTCGCGGAAGGCTTGGGCAATTCGGGATTGGCCGGCTCCATTATTTCCGCCATACTCTCCATCTTGGACGAATTGGCGACGGAGGGTATCGGGGGTATCGTCGCGGGGTTGACAGACACCGTGCTCGGCGCCGTCAGTGGCATTATCGACAATATCTTTTCGTTGGAGTTTTTCCAACAAATCGGCGAGTCCCTGTTGAAAGGGGCGGCCAATATCCTCGACGCGCTATCGTTCGGGGGCTTGGGCAAACTGGTGGGGAACGGGGACAGCGACCCCCATTTGGAGGAGGACATGGAGCGCCTGAGTTTGACGAACGAAGCCTTGATCGCCGCCATCGAGTCGTTGACCGATGAGATAAAGGGCTCCTCCGGCCAACAAGCCACGGAGCTCTATGAAAAGCAGATGGCCCGTCTGGACGAGGCGGAAGCCCATACGCGGGAACAAATGCAGCGGAGCGCTTCCGCTTACAGCAACGGGCTTTGGGGCATAGGCGGCAAAAAGTCCTCCAACAAAAAAATAGACGATGCCATGAGCGGTAACGAATGGCAGCGTATCAGCGAGGTGGTCGGAAGGACGATCGGCGAGGCCGCCTATTTCTGGAACCTGTCGAGCGAGGAGATGGCGAAGGTCGCCCGGGAAGCGCCCGACCTTTATGCGAAAATCAAGGACTATGCCGATGCGGGCTACAAGGATGCCGCCCGGTATATGGACGACTATATCGCTTTCGCCGAGCAGCGGAAGGAGTTGGAACAGGCCTATTACGAGAGTATCACGCAGGTCTCCTTCGACAGCGTGTACGACAGTTTTATCGACATGCTGATGGACATGTCGTCAGACTGGGAGGATTTTTCCGACGACATGAGCGAGTATCTGATGCGCGCCCTGTTGAAGACCAAGCTGGACGAATTGCTTAAAACGGATATGGAGGATTGGTACGCCACCTTCGGAAGGGCCATGTCCAATGGAGAGCTGACCGACGAGGAAATCGAGGACTTGAACAAACAGTGGGAGGAACTTGTAAAAAAAGGCCTCCATATCCGCGACAGCATATCGGAGGCTACCGGCTATACCGGGGACGACGGCGGAACGACACAGAGCGGGAAACCGGGCGGGTTCGCCGCCATGAGCCAAGAACAGGGCACTAAGCTCGAAGGGCTCTTTGTCTCCGGCCAGATGCACTGGGCCAGCATCGACGAGCGAATGCAGGACGTGAGCGAGCAGATGGGCGCAGCCGTGGACCACCTGCGGCGTATCGAGGAGAACACCGGCGCCAGCGCCAAGCATTTGGGCGAGATTAAGGACGAAATAAAAAAAATTGTACGCGACGGCTTGAAGATGAAATGACGACAACCTGTTAAAATCAACGAGATATGGCAATGGATGCGATATTGGGCGGGAAAGCGCTCGTCAACGGTACGGACATCTGGAAGGAGTACGGCGTGTTTCTGGCCGAGAAAAGGCGGGGCGACCGCAACAACTTGAAGGCGATCCTGTCGCCGGCCAAGACGAAAACCCATGTGGCCGTGGATATACGCGAGGAGAACGGCGAGAAGTACTCGGCCTCGCTCGACGTGAAGAATCAGGCCCGGGACGTGAAGCTCTGTTTCGCCCTCTATGCCGACACCCGGGAGAAATGGCTGGCTCAATACAAGGCCTTCATCACCCTGTTGAAGCAGGGCGACGACGGGTGGCTCGACATCGAATTTCCCGACCTCGACATGACCCTTCGCGTTTTCTACAAGGAGGCGAGCGACTACGAGCCGCTCACTTACCTCTGGCGGGAAGGCAAGCAGGCGAGCCGCTTCTACGTCACTTTTCGGGAGCCGAACCCGACGATTTAAATGACGATTGAACAGCATTAAAACGACCTTAAAACAAGAGTAAGATGATCACGATATACGGCAGCGACGGCATGGCGAAGACACAGGTTCCCTGCGACGACAACTCGACGCAGGAGATGGAGTTGCAGGGCGACAACGCGCTCAGCCTGTCGTTCACGCTCTACGAACACGTGGCGCTCGAAGTCAACGACTATGCCGAGTTTATGGGCAGGAAGTACTGGCTCATGGAACGGTATCACCCCGAGCAAGTGTCGACGGTAGAATGGAAGTACGATATCAAGCTCTACGGCATCGAGAGTCTGGTGAAGCGCTTCCTTGTTATCAACGACACGGACGGGGACGACGAGCCGGTCTTCACCCTGACCGCCCCGCCGAGGGACCATGTCGCCCTAATCGTGAAAAGTATCAACAACGGCATGGGTAGCGGCGACTGGAAGGTGGGCACGGTGGAGGGCGCCGACAACATCGTCATCGACTATTTCGGAAAATATTGCGACGAGGCGCTCAAAGAGGTGGCCGAGAAGGTTGGACACCGCGCCGAATGGTGGGTCGAGGGGCAGACCGTCAATATCTGCCGCTGCGAGCAGGGCGAGGAGGTGACGCTGGCCTACGGCAAGGGGCTGCTCTCGCTGAGCGGCGACATGGCCGACAACGCCAAGTTCTACACCCGGATCTACCCGGTGGGCAGCTCCCGCAACATCGACCCGGAGAAATACGGCCACACCCGGCTGCAACTGCCCGGCGGCGTGAAACACGTCGATGTGAACGTCGACAAGTACGGCGTATGGCATCACTACGAAGCCGAGGCTTTCGCCGGCATTTACCCCAAGCGTATCGGCACGGTGAGCTCGGTGCGGAAGGAAGAGACGAAGGACGAGGAGGGCAACCCCTTTACAATCTGGTATTTCAAGGACGAAAGCCTCGATTTCGACCCGAACGATTACGAACTGGCCCGGCAAGTCAAACGGGTATCCTTTCAGGAAGGTTCGGAACTGGCCGGGCTCGGAGAAGAAGCCGACGACACCTATTACTTCGAGGTCAACTACGACAGTGAGACCCGGGAGTTCGAGATCATCACCATCTGGCCCTATGACGACGACACGCAGCTTCCCAACGACACCTTATCGCCCCAAGCAGGCGACAAGTATATCCTTTGGAATATCCGCATGCCGGACGAATACTATCCGCTGGCCGAGCAGGAATTCAAGGAGGCGGTCGACAAATACAACGAGGAGAATGCCGTCGATGTGAGCCGTTACAAGGCGCCGACCGACCATGTATATATCGAAGAGCACGCCATCGACCTCTATGTGGGGAGACGGGTGAGGCTCGAAAGTGCCAAATATTTTCCGGAGACGGGCTATCGCAGCAGCCGAATCACCAAGATTACCCGCAAGGTCAACCTCCCTTCGCAGGTCGACCTCGAAATCAGCGACGCCACGAGCACCGGCGCGATGACGACCATCAACGACAACATCACCGCCGTCGAGAACTATGTGCGGGAGGCCACGTCGGGCTCTTTCCCCGACCTCATACGGAGCTGGGACAACACCCTGCCCACCGACAACAACGTGTTCAGCGCGCGGCGTACCCTCAAAGAGGCACTCAGCCGCCTGCACCCCGACACGGCACAAGGGAAAATCACTTTCGCGAAAGGGCTGGACATCGGCGTCTATTCCTCGCTCGTAAGCGGCGGAACGTTCAGAACCGATGAACAGGGTAACACCTATATCGAGGCGGACAACATCTTTATCCGAAAGAAGGCGACCATACAGGAGACGCAGGTCAACCGGGTCACCCATATCGCCGGGGAGTATATCGTCAGTTCAGCCTCCTTCGCCCACCTTTTCCGGGTGGAGGAGTTCGAAACGCATTACCGCTGTTATGCGGACGACGGGACTGTCGCCCCCGAAAACGACTTCATCGTGGGGGATATGGCCATCTGCCGGGCGGTCGACCGGACGGAGACCTTGAAGCCCCGCTACTACTGGCGCAAGGTGGTCGGGGTCGGCGACAACTACGTCGACCTCTCCAAGACGGATGCCGACGCCGGTTCGGATATCCCCGTAGCCGGGGACGCCCTTATCCAGCTCGGCTACGATCCGGTGGTGGGCGGCAGCGAGGAGCCCGGGCGACAGAACGCCGTCATCATCTCCTCCGTCGCCATCGACGCCCCCAGCATCAAGCTGTTGCAGGGTATCGGCTCCTACACCTTGCAGGGCAAGGAGGTCGTCAGTCAGGGATTCGACAAGACCACCGCCCGGGCTTTCCTCAAAGTCCTCGGCGACTTTGCCGTCGGTGTCCCCGAACAAAACACCTATCTGGTCTACGACTCGGTGAATAAGGTGCTACGAATTAAGGGCAAATTCATTACCGAGCACTACGACGACCTCGACAAGGCCCTCGAAGAGCGCGAATACCTCAAAGAAGCCTTCCGTAACGACACCGCCATCGACGGGGGTGTCATCGCCACGAGTCTCGTGCAGCTCGGTTACCGCACTTCCGAAGGCGAGTATGTCGTCATGAGCGGGGTGAGCGGTCTCGACCGGGGAGCCGGCAGTATCTCCTACTGGGCGGGCGGAGAGCCCGTGGATCGCTTTACCTACGACGAGGAATCCGGGAAATACGTCGAAAAGGAGGGCCTTGCCGGCAACGAGGCTACGGCCCTGATCCGCATGGACGGCACGGGCTATCTGGCCGCCGGCAATATCCGGTGGGACAAGAAAGGGAAAATCGACACCAACCTCGGGGCATTCTACTTCGGCGACAAACTCATCGACGCCTATCTCAACATCTTTCAGCTTAATGAAGATTCGGAGAGCGGGAAACTGCTCGATGTCACGCCCCTCGTGCCCATGACCGACATCGATGTCAACCATAGCGTCACCATCGGCGGGGCGACGCTGGTATGGGACGCCGCCAACAAGGCCATTAAAGTGTACGACTCGAAAAACGGGGAACCGATAAGCCTCTATACCACCGGCAGCCTCTCTGCTCTCGGTCTCGGCAACCTCGAAGGGGGCGGCGGTGGCGGAGGAGGGCTCATCAAGCTCGTTCATGGGTTCGACGATCTGGGCGGCGTGTTCGACAACACCACAATGACGGAGACGTTCAATGCCTACACGATTAACGAGATTTGGAAACTCGCCAACGCCGGCGCATCTACGATAGGTACAGGGAATGTGGTGACGGCCGTCAGCAAGACAGCCCTCGGTATCGTTGTCACCAAAGGCATAACCCTGTACGATTGGGTGCAGCAGCCGAACAAGCCTGCCTATTCGCTGGCCGAGATAAACAACGTGAGCGGCACATATACGGGGCTGACAGTCGGACGTGCGGTCGAATCGGACAATGCGAAAAAGTTGAACGGACTTGACAACGGGGCTTTCCTGTATAAGAGGGGCGGCATGTATGAGACAGCCACCGGAAACGGGTGGTTGATTCGCACGAAAGTCGAAGAGGCCGAGGCGGCTATGTTGACGTTGCATCTGATCGGAAATGGATATTATAGCCGACGAATTATCAATACGATCGTACAGGCGTATAATTATGCCCCGAACGATGTCGAGTTTACGGCTACGGCCGGTACGCATTTCGGTGACGATTTGGGTGACGTGAAGGTGTTCTTGTACGGGGGACGCGTGTGTTTTTGGGTTTCGGCCAAGACGGATTACCAGACCTGCTCCATATTCGTCTATAACACATACGGGGCTTTGAACGGGACTTGCGAGAACTGTGTGGATAGTATATCGTTGTCTCCCATGCCGGCAGTCGGCGTGAGCAAGCTGACCGTGGTGACCCCGTCTGTCGCCTTGACGGATAACGATTCCATCGCCGCCGACAGGCTTAAAAATATCCGGACGATTTGGGGAAATCCGTTTGACGGATCGAACGATGTGTCCGGAAGTCTGTCGGGAGTCCGGGATATAACGATGGATGGAGACATCGATGGAGCGAATGTAATCAGGGCTACGAGTATAAACCTTTCGACCGGGAGTAAGTCTGTCTCCATCTCCGCCGGAAGGATTGTGGCGACGAATAACATAAGGTCAAAGGAGAGTGTCACATCGGACGGTAACATCACGGCCGGAGGGGATATATCGTCGCAAGGCAATATCTCGGCACAAGGCTCGGTCACCGCTCTAACGACTTCGGACATGCGTTTGAAGCGAGATTTCGACTATACCCGAAGTTATACCGACCGCCTCTTGGCGATGGGCAGGGTATGCGATTTCCGATACACCGAAAAAGCACGGAAGCGTAACAAGGGCGGTGTGGACGGGGAAGCCCATACGGGGCTGTTGTACCAAAAGGTGAAAGAGGTATTGCCATCGATGGCCTACGAAACGGGGGACGGTTACGGGGCTCTGAACTACCTGTCGCCCGACTATATCAACACCATAGCCGGGGCAACGCAGGAGACCGCCCGTCTGGTTAAAGCCCTTATGGAAGATATAGAACGATTGAAAAAAGAATTGTCCGAATTAAAAGGGAAAGGAGGAAAGTGAGCCTATGGCCATCGATAAAAACAAGATCGTAGCCCCGGTAGCGATAACCGACCCGTATAATCTGCTGGGAATATACCCGGCAAACGGGGTATGGGACGTGGCCGACATTGTTGCCCTCGAACGTCCCCTGTTGCAGGGTGGCCGTCCGGGACGTATCAACAAATGGAGTCGTCATAAACCCGTGCGCTATCCGCAGGCTGCACCGCTATCCGACAACTATCCTCAGCAATCCGGCGGGGTCACGACATACATCAATCAATGGGAAGGAAGCGAAACGGATAAGAATCAAGGCATACGCTATGGCTTGAAAGCTACGATACCGCACGGCACGAATATCGTCGCTATCCATGATACCTCTTTCGATTATGTCGCCTATCCTCACTCGGGGACGGATTTTTGCCGCCTGAGCGATTTCGACGGCTACGACCACAATGCGGAACCTAATCTTACCGGAAGTAAAATTGACGAAATCAGTGCGGACGTGCCGTATCTTTTTGTCGATATTAACTATTACGATACTTCGGTGAATCCTACCGGTGTACCCGTCGAATCGTGGCTGTCGCTGGCCTCCGACAAGAGTATCGGCGATTATTACCCGGCTATTTTGGTAACCGATGGAAATGGAAGCAGTTTTGCTCGATTGCTGACAAATACCTCGACAAATACCGTAACCACCTTGCGGGTGGGCAATGTGTGGTACTCCGCTTTCAAGGTAAAATTTTTCAGTGACGGTACTACTCCGCCGATACTTCCTGTCGGACAGAGCGACACATTTCCGGGGGAGGATTCGGTAGGGGCAAATTTGAAGGTGACATTGTTCCTTATCAATAAGAAGTCGTTCGAATACTGGACAGGGGTCGACAAACAGATCACCGTGGCGGATTATTTCCCCATACCCACATCGATAGCCATGACAGCCGAGATAAACAGCACATATACCCCGATTAAAATCGTGGATTTCACTTTTCTTTCGAGTTACTTTCAGGTGCGTATCAATTTTCCGAACGGGAATCCTCCGGTGGGTGAGAAATACACCTTCCGCATTTCGGGGTCCGGATTCCTCGCGATATATGATTACGAATACAAGGGAACCGGGATTCTCATTTTGAATATCCCTTTGGGGACGACACATCCGGACCTTCCACCGGGAACCCATACCTATTACCTGACCTGTTCCGTGTATGGGGTCTCCTCGTCGGGAGAGGCCGGCGTACAACTCGACTCCCTATCCAAAAACGTGACATTCGACATTCCCGACAGCGGGATTATCAGTTAACCATAAATACAAAACATTATGATTGAGTTAGTAAAAATCAGCGAGAACATCAGCCGTCAATTCGACGGACAGGAAACGGTAGATAACCTGCAAGCGGTCAATTACCGAATTGTGGAGAATGGAGTGGAAAAAGGCCATGTCACTGTCGGGCAAGGCAGCTTTAACATGAATGTCTATTCCATGACCTCCACGGTCGAGGAGACAAAGGGCCTTGTGGAAAAAATGTTCAACGCATTATCCGATGGCAGCGATGAGTGAAAAAAAGTACGAAGAGAAATACTCATGGGAAGGTATTAAGGCCGGTTTGGAGTTTTCAGATATGAATGGTTCCCCCATCGATGTGGAGGGACTGAAATTCCGCTTCATCTATCGGGATCAATACGGCCGGACGTGCGAAGTCTCGCAGGAGGGTGACAAGCGGGTGAATTGTGTCCTTCGAGACGGCGAGCTGATAGCCGTATTCGAGCCGAACACTTTCCGCAAGGGAATCCTTACCGTAGAAAGGCATTATTGCCGTACCGACTCCGATTTCGCAAGCGGATACTGGGAGTATGGTGGTGAGTTCGAGACGAACATTAAAATCGTATGAGGTATGGAGAAGTGCGATTACGTGATGGTGAAAGAGCGGATAATTGTACCGGATGCCGTTGCGGTAAAAGAGCAGATCATCGTGCCGGAGGCTGTCGCGGTGAAAGAGACGGTCAGCGTGCCGGTGGAGGTGCGCATAGAGCGGATGCCGGCGTATCACCCCGACCCTTTGTGGCCGGATTTGGAATCTTGCCCGGCAGGACATATCTGGGCCGTCTGTTACAGCTTTGACGAAGGAGATTACGATATCTGTTTTTCCCAAACCTACGTGGAGGGAAAAGTGGACTGGGGCGACGGCGAGAGCGAAGATATTTTAAACCGGTATGCAAGAGCCTCGCACCACAAGTTCGCTCGGGGAACAGGTCGTCCGGACAGCCGGGGCCGGGAGTTCTGGTTAGTGGACATCGCGGCGGAAGATAAAAGTTCCGGTATATATGGCGGACTCACATTTTCCCGATACGGGAACAACAGCTACAATACATTGGACATCGACGGGCGAAACGGGATCGTCGCACTTTGCATAGGGGAAGGTTTGAAATTCCAAGTGACCGTATCGGAGGAGTATATCCATCCGCTGCTCGAATATGTGCGGGTGAAGGGCGACGAAGTGTGGAAGCCGGTAAGTTTCGGCTTGATTTACTCGGTCAAAAAGGTGAGGTACAACGAGAAGGCGAGAGTGGAATATCTGATCGGAAGCCCTGTCCCGGCTTCGTATTTCGATTTCCCGTTTCGGATTGAACATTGTCGGTATTTTGCCAATGTCTCGTATCTGGGTAATTCGAGAATCGACCGGGAAGTGTTGGATTTCAGCACTTGCGAGTTGAGTCGTACGAATTACAATTCGAATCCGAACCGTACCGGTATCAGCAGCATAGCGAACAACACGAAGTTCTTGGAAGTGTTGCGCATGCCGAAAATGTACGACAGATGTACTCAAATGACCGATTTTATTTCGAATTCGAATATCCGGCGTATAGAGTTTTACGCAGGCGACAGTCTGGCAAATTGTAAAAACATAATCCGATTCGCCAATAGCTGTACCCTGTTGGAAGAAGTGGAGAACTTCCCGGGAGACTTGGGCAAGAATGTGGAGAATGTGGACTGCTGGGATATATTCTCATATTGTTATTCGTTACGCCAGACAGAGGTGAATTTCCCGTATGCGAAGATGCGTAGGGTCAGCTTTCCCGGCACGGATACCCGCCGCAGTGTGCCGATAAGCCGGCTGGTGTTTCACCCGGACAGCCCGTTCGACCAAAAAGGCGATGCGAATCATATCAATATCAAATATTGCCGATTCGAGCGAAAAGGACTGGTGGAACTGTTCGAGCTACTGCCTGACTTCTCGGGAGGGACGACTCGCCAAATCGACATCACAGGGAATCCCGGCGCGGAGGAACTGACGGAGGAAGAACGGCAGATCGCCACGGATAAAAACTGGATAATCGTAGGGTAAAGTAAATAGAGAGATACATGCAAACGAAAAAAGCGAAAGAGGGATATCTGCTGGTGTCCCGAAAAGAAGGCTCCCTTTCCGTTACCGACCGGGTTTCCGCTCCGGACGGCGCCGACCTGAGCGATTGGGAGGAGCTCCCCGAGGCGGAGGCGAGAAAGTTGGAACGAATGTTTAATGAACAACAGAATAAAGGTATGTAAAGGATCTGCTAAAAAAACACGAGGACGGGGGATAAAAAGAAAGCCCCCGGCCTGTCAATAGTCATCTCACCTACATATTAACGCATATACGCCACAAGAGCGTGACCGGGGGCAAATACCCTTTGGCCACTCTTGTGGTTTTTTATGCTTCGCATGTAAGTGAGATATTGCAAATGTACTATTTTTTTTGAGATATGAAGGTAATAGAGATATTGAAATTAAATCGGGAACTTCTAAATATTTGTCGCACCGCGGGTATCCGCCTCGACGATGTACGCTACATCGAGTTATATAATGAATATAGCCGGCTGCTGGCCGAGGGCGAGAAAATCACCTATATTGTGGCCGCGCTCTCCGATAAGTACGGGGTGTGCGAACGAACGGTATATGACCTTATCCGGCGATTGAAGGCGGAATGTAACCTCCTTGCAGTGTGATGCGCCGCTCTTCTCATGGCATGACGGGGGCGGAGCGATACCTTTGCCGGCAAAAAATGACACGTCATGAACAAATATTATCGGTTACTGGACAGAATCCTCATCGACGGCAAGACGCAAACCGGCAGGAAAGGCACGAGTCGCTATCTGCTTAACGAGTCGCTCTCGCTGACTCCGTCCGACCTGCTCGACATCTTCGAGGGGCATAATATCGCCCGGCGCAAGCTCAGGGACGAACTGCGGCTCTTTATGAACGGTGAGCGTAGTGTGGAGAAATACCGGGAGGCGGGTATCAGTTGGTGGGATTACTGCGGCCATACGCTGGTGAACAGTTACCCCTCCTACTTCGAGAAGCTGCCGCCGCTCATCGCCAAAATCAACCGGGAAAAGCGCAGCAGTAAAAACTATGTGCTGTTCCTCGGATCCACCGACGCGGAGACCAATCAAGCCCCGTGCCTCAGCCTCGTACAATTTCAAATCGACGGCGGCGAGCTGGTGCTGTCAGCCTACCAGCGCAGTTCCGACGCCAACCTCGGACTTCCGGCCGACATATATCACTTGTACCTGATGTCCCGGCAAATCGATTTGCCCCTGCAATCTGTCACCCTCAACCTCGGCAACGTGCACATCTACGACAATAACATCGCCCGTACACGGGATTTGCTCGCCGGGAACGAAAATGTCAAATTCGAGTTAAACGTATGAAAAAGAAAATGTATTTATCGGCCCCGCTCCCATTCGTAGGGCAGAAGCGCATGTTCGTGCGCGAGTTTATAAAAGTTCTGAAACAGTTTCCCGACGACGCCACCTTCATCGACCTATTCGGAGGCTCCGGCCTGCTCTCCCATATCGCCAAGCGGTGCAAGCCGAATGCCACTGTGGTGTACAACGATTTCGACAATTACCGCCGTCGACTCGAAAACATACCGCGCACCAATCGATTGATCGCCGATATTCGAGAAATCGTGGGCAATACCGTTCCTCGGCACAAGGCGATCACCGGAGACATTCGGGAGCGCATATTCGACCGCATTCAGCGGGAGGAGCGCGAAACCGGATACGTGGATTTCATCACGCTCTCTGCCTCGATTATGTTTTCGATGAAGTATAAGCTGAGCGTCTCGGAGATGCGGAAAGACACCCTCTATAACAATATCCGCAAAAACGATTATCCGGAATGTCTCGACTATTTGGAAGGGCTGGAAATCACCTCTCGGGATTATCGGGAGGTGTTCAATGAGTACAAGGATACGCCCGGTGCGGTGTTTCTGGTCGACCCGCCCTATCTCTCCACCGAGGTGGGGACCTATACGATGTACTGGCGGCTCTCCGACTATCTCGATGTGCTGACGGTTCTCGCCGACCATTCGTTCGTCTACTTCACCTCCAACAAGTCGTCTATCTTGGAGCTCTGCGATTGGATGGGCAGGAATCGGACTTTGGGCAACCCCTTCGAAGACTGTATAAAAACCGAATTTAATGCCCATGTGAACTACAACGCCACGTATACGGATATAATGCTATATAAGCGTGCCGCGCCCACGATTCCGGCTGTATAATATAACGTCGTTTTAATGGTATTGAAACAGCGTTAAAAACCAAATATGATATATTCTTTATTATTTAAAGTTAGTGATTTTTGGTGAGATAGCCAAAAGACTGAGCAATAAAAAGCACCGAAGAAATATGTTTTTTCGGTGCTTTTTTTGTGCCTGTCTGCCGAAGGTGTAGTACATTGTAAAATATTGTTAATTGTGGCGCTATTTTTTATTTCGTTTTTTTGTATATACAATAAAAAGAAATATCTTTGTAGTGTAATCAAAAAACGAAACGATAACATAAAAAGATAAAGCCATGTTACAGAAAGGTACAGAACAATACAGAAAAGCACAAGAGTTAGCCAACATGTTGCATAAGATTGCCAATTATGAAAGATGGAATAATAACAATTCGTATGAGATGCACTTCAATCCGTTCTATCGGTTCTTGTCCCGGATAATCAACCTGAATGTTTTTGCCTCCAATGTGGCAAAGACGATTGATGAAAAATGCACCTATCCGAGTTTCAAGATTGCCAACATGTCGAGTAAGCAAGCATGGATACTTGCCTGTGCGGCGATCGAGAATAACATAAATCTTGAAGATTGTTATACCCCTGTATGGGCCAGATGATTATAAATAAAAATTACTTATATATGGAAACAAAAAGAACAATGGTATTATCATTTCATGTTTGCCGAGGTGGCAGATTCTATAACCCCGGTCATGTTGAATTTGTTGGAGAAGAAACATTCTCAGATGTGTGTAGCATGTTGTCAGATCGCTTGTTCACGAAAGACAGGGACGAGCATGGGAGGTTCTGCAAACCCTATATTGCAGACGAAGTGGGCACTGTCGTTAGTGAGGACGACGAGAACGGAAGAACAGGAGAGATAGACTTCGATGGTGATTATGACAGATATTATACTATCGAGATAGAGGATATAGACGACCTCAGCGACTCGGAATTGGAAGCCATAAGGGCGTATAAAGGGTATATGAGCGAAGATCTTGAACGGCTTATTAAAGTCGATGACGACGAGGAAAACGAGGAGGACGAAGAATGAAAAGGGAATTTCCATTATTCATTGTAGACCATAACCGGGCGCACAAGTTCGGAGAAGTCGACTTCATATACTGTTCCGACATAGACAATGGCTTTATAGCCAAAGTCGAGTATATCGACGGTAATGTCGAGGAAGTCGGAGAGGATTACCGCATAGAGCCCGGATTGTCAGGATCTAATATTTCCGCAAAGATAAGCATTAAGCGTATTACAGGTAAAAATCCTGATAAAACTAAGATACGAGGCCTTTTAAAACAGGCTATGAAGTATTATACATCGCTATCGACATTCTCGGCAGACATCGGGAATATTACGGTGCGACAAATGGTGTTGTTCATTGATACGCTGATTTTAGACGGTCGTAAGAATGCGATTGCGGCCGGTAGTGATTACAATTATAGGAATACGGTATTAACATCTATCGCATTTTTAGAGGCGATAAAAAAAGAATTAATTGGGGTATGACATTAGACGATATAGCAAAAACATTAGTGGAAATCAGAACGAGCAAAGGCTTTTCTCAATATAAAATTTGGCAAAATGGAATCAACATGGGCAGCGTCAGGGCGATAGAGAGTGGAAAAAATGTAAATATCGAGAATCTGCTGAGGTATTGTGAGATAGTCGGTGCCGAAGTTATTGTAAAAGAAAAAGAGGAGCATTAGCCCCTCTTTTTTTTTGTTATCAAATCCCTCAATTCATAGTGTTATAATGGCGTTCGAATGCCGTTTGTTGGGTGTTGTGCGCTTGTCTATTTTTGGACGCTTCGTTTTTCTCGAATCGGCGATTTCTATACGCTTCGTTTGGGATTTTTCGGAAATTTGGATTTGCGGATTATATATTCGACGAAAAGACTACTTTGGCAGAGAGCACGGAAAGAGAAATTACATCGATTCAAGATAAGGCTCCTTTGTTATATAATGATTATTGCAAAATGCTAGACCGGAGAGATTTGGATATTGTACTTATCGCTGTATCGAAAGAGGAACAAGACAAGTTCTTTTTGAAGGCTTGTGAGTATGATAAAAATATTTATATCGAGATATCCCAGTGTTTATCGCCGGAAGAGATACAGCCTCTTGTCGATGCAACACATAGAATGTCTGGTGTAGTACAGGTCGGGCGTAGCTCGTTGGGGGTAAACAATATGATTGCTCGTATAAAAGATTTTTTGTCTTTTTTGAGCGGGTTGAAAGATAAAACTTCATATCCGATAGAGACTGCTGTTTGTCTGGAATAATAAGAATAATAAAAAAGACAAAGAAGGTGTGCCGCTTAGCGGTGCACCTTCTTTATTATTTGAGGGTCGATTGGTTAAAGTGTCAGTATAGGATAAAAAAGATGTAGTATTTGCCTGAATCAAAAACTTCCTTTGTAAAAATTTTAGTAGAAAGGAATATACCATGAGAAAATTGCTATCATCTGTATTCTTATTTTTCGTATTGATTGCAAGTGCTAATGATAAGTTTTTAGTCAATGATTTTGAATCGGGGCTCGGTGGAGCCGGTGATGCATGGGGCGGGGTTTGCGAATGGATTGATAATCCTTTGAAAGATGTAAATAATTCTTCGTCGAAGGTTTTGAAGGTAAGTAGCAGTGAATTTGCAGCGACTTCGATTCCGTTTACCTTGCCTAATGGTAAGGTTTTGACGGACTATATGGGTGTGCGGTTACAATTGGCTGTTATCGATGCGTGTGGCGAGAATATACATTGGGTAGGGTGTGATTTGGGTGTACAAGATAATGTGGGAAATAAATGCTGGCCGGGTTCGGCTTCTTGGCAAACCGGTGAGTTAAATACATGGATAACGCTTGAATTCTGGTTGGACGAAACGATTCTTTCGGCTTGGCTTGCCGGTGAACATACAGATGAGTTGAGCTTATTGATGAAAGTAGGGCGTCAGAAATTTATCTATATTATAGACAATATCGAGCTGATTGAAAAGGCAGAGTATGTAGGGGACGGAACTCAAAATTATTTTGGAGTGAATTTATCGGGGGCAGAGTTCGGCGGTATTTATCCCGGGGTAGATGGTACTCATTATGGGTATCCAACGTATAAGGACCTCGATTATTTTAAGGGGAAGGGATTGAACCTTATCCGTTTTCCATTTCGTTGGGAACGTATCCAACGTGTAATGAACGGACCTTTGGATGCAACGGAGTTGTCTAAAATGAAAACTTTTGTTCAGGCTGCCGAGGATAGAGGTATGCCTGTAATTCTCGATCTACATAACTTTGCTCGTTATTCGTTCGATGGTGGGAAAACCTATACGTTAATAGGGGAGTCGTCCAACCTTACTGCCGAACATTTGGCCGATGTGTGGAGAAAATTGGCGCAGGAGTTCAAGGATTATAATAATATTTGGGGATACGATATTATGAACGAGCCTTATTCTATGCATCCTTCGGCTCCCTGGGTGAATATAGCTCAGGTAGTTATCGATGCTATTCGAGAAGTAGATACGGAAACTCCTATTATCGTATGCGGCGATTCATTCAGTTCTGCACGTTTTTGGGTCGAGTATAGCGATAATCTTAGGACATTGGTAGATCCGTCGGATAATCTCATATTTCAGGCACATCTTTATTTTGATAAGGATTATTCCGGTCAATATTTAAATTCTTATGATGCCGATGGTGTTACAGCTAATACGGGTGTTGAGCGTGCAAAGTATTTCGTGGAGTGGTTGAAGCGATATAATAAGCGAGGGTTGTTGGGTGAATATGGAGTTCCCGACGATGATCCTCGTTGGTTGGAGACACTGGAAAATCTGTTGATCTATTTGCGGGATAACGGTGTGCCGGGAACCTATTGGTCGGCAGGTCCTCGTTGGGGTGATTATAAATTAGCTGTACAGCCTTCTAATAATTATACCGTGGATCGTCCGCAGATGTCTGTTTTGGAAAAATATACGGTTACTGCCGGAAATGAATCTGGAATCGAAGAACGTGCGGATATATCGGGAAGCGGATTGAAAGTCTCCTGTATGGGTAGGGAGATTACATTGAAGAGTGAAAAGCCTTGTGAAGTAAGTGTGTGGAATCTATCGGGAGTATTGGTACATAAAGTATTGGTATTGCCAAATTCGCCTGTTTATTTAACTCTTTTACCGGGATTTTATATGGTGGAACATATAAAAATTGTCGTTAATTAACAGCTTGTTATCTTGTAATAAATATAATTGTTAAAAATGATAATATAGTATTAGTCTTAGATAAAAGAGTACTACACTTTTCTCTTTTATAATTCTGTTACGTCGAATGTTTATTTTAATTTTACCTATGAAATAGAACTGTAATTCTATGGATATAAAAATGTTTAACTTAAATAGTAGATAACATGAAAAAAACATTATCTCTTTTGTGTGCTGCTTGTATAGCAGTAGGTATGCAGGCTCAAACCTATATGGTAAATGATTTTGAGTCTGGGTTGAATGGTGCGAATGCTGCATGGGGCGGTACAGCCGAGTTAATAGACAATCCTTGTTCGTCGAGCGATAACTCGTCGACAAAAGTGTTGAAAGTAGTCAGTACCGAATTTGCCAATGTGGCTATTCCATTGAACTTGCCGGAAGGAAAGACATTGGCCGATTATACAGGTGTTCGTTTACAACTTGCTGTGTTGGAAGGGTCGGAAAATATCACATGGGTTGGTAATGAATTAGGATTGGTTGATAATGATACCCAAGAGAAAACTTTTCAAGTAGCTCAGAATTCATGGGGAGACGCTACGTATAATACTTGGATGTCGCTCGATTTCAATTTTGATGAAACAATTTTGGCTACTTATTTGGACGGTAATCATGCTAGTACAAGTTTGTTGATTAAGGTGGGGCGTCAAGCGTTCAATTATGCCATTGATAATATTCGTTTAATCGAGAAAGAACAAGTTGCCGATCCCAATACTATCTTTACTTTCGAGACTATGGATTTAGGTACGACTCCTCGTTGTGGAATGCCGTGGTCGGGGTCTTGCGAAGTGGCCGAGAATCCTTACACGACCGGTATCAATACGTCATCGAAGGCTTTAAAGGTGAATGGAGGCGAATGTTCTCCCGTTACGTTTACAGAGGCTCTTCCTGCTGGTAAAACGTGGAATGATTATTCTGGAATCAAGTTGCAAGTCTGCTTTTTGGAAAGTGGCTTCGAGTGGTGTCCTATTGAGATGGGTGTTCGTACCGATGGTGGCTCACACATCAAGTTTGGTTATACGGTTGATGCAAGTACCGGACAAGAAGGCACTGGTATCGGCGATTATACTCCGGGCGAGTGGTTGGACGTAGAATTGAAAATTGATCCGGCTATGATTACCGATGAGGCTAAATCTGTCAGAACCATGTATCTTCGTTTGATGAAGTCCGACTTATCGTATTTGTATGACAATTTGGTCTTGATCCCCAGCTCTTCGACTGGTGCTGTTTCGGAGGTGGTAACCGATGATGTGAAAGTTTACGGAGCCAATGGTTGTATCAATGTAGATTTGCAAAAAGATATGCAGGTGACTGTGTATAGTGTAGATGGAAGAATCGTTTCCTCGCAAATGTTGTCGAGCGGTCGTCATACGGTAGAAGTACCCAAAGGTATTTATATTGTTAATCGTACAAAAGTTGCTGTATTCTAATAGGTGGAATAGATAGTGTGTTTATGAAGTGGGGGCGGCTGTATGCTGCTCCCTCTTTTTTTGTGTCGCAGGCGAGAGGATTAAAGTCTCCTCTGCTGTGTCGCGGAGCAATATAGTGAAGTTCATATAGGTTGGAGGAGAGGGAGTAAGAAAAGGTAAAGTAAGGTACACCCGCTAAGGAAAAACGCTTTTAATAGGGTCGAGAGGGCACTTGCCGGCGGAAGAAATAGGGCGAGGTTTTGTTTGAACATGGTGAGTCCCACAGCTCTTTTCTCCTGTCTTGCTCCGTAGCATTATTACGGGGTGTTTGGGGAAGTCCTCTCGGAGTAAAAGGATTAATCCTTACAGTCAAAAAATTTATGGAATCTTTCCAATCCTCTATCTTCGATGAAGAATCGAAGCGGGGGAGAGAAGGAGAAATACAATCCATTTCATTCATTAAAATTCAGGTCTATTCCCACTAAATTTCTACTGAGTCGTTTGTCCTTCCCGCGGTTGGGAAGAAAAATATATCATTATACAACACATAGGAGAAGTGGAAATACTCTGCCTCAAATAGGGGAGGTGTTATGTAGTGACGAAGGGGGTAAAAGAAATGATATAAACAAATAGGAAGTGAAGTACAGAATCTCAATACAAAAAAATTGCTCAGAGCCATGTGGCTCCGAGCAATTCGCTGTGAAAACAAAAATCTAAATTGGAGAATTGATTATAAAATGATCTTTTGACCGTTTACGATATAAACTCCGTGAGGAATGTCGTTAACAATGGTTTTTCCGGCTTCTACTTTTTGCATGAGAACCATTTGTCCGGTTATGTTGTACACTGCTATTTCGGTGGGTTCATTCGAGATGATAACCAGATTCCCGTCGGCGGTGTAGATTTTTGAACCGGTTACGGTTTCGTTGTCGATTGCAGTAGGCAGTTTGGCCGGTAAATCGAAGGAATCGGGAGCATCCGTACTCCCTTGTTTACATATAACATAACATTCAAAAGGAGCGATATTGCGGCTGTTGTTAACAAATGAACTTCCGGTATTATTGATTGCATATATTCCCTCGGTAGCCGATACGGTTTGCAAAGTTGCTATCATGTCGAAATCTTTTCCTTCGACGGCATTAAATGCCGGAGTTGTTGTAATCTCGGCATTAGAAGCACTGAATGTAACGTCTCCGATGATGTTGATGTGTTCGTCTAACTCGGAAGAATTCGGGAAACAAATGATATACGGAGTATTGGCAGAGAATGTTTGCGTGGCTGCAAAACCTTCGGTTGTAAGTTCTCTGAGCCAAAACGGATTCTTGGAAGTATCGTATTCACCTTCTGCATTATAAGCACTGAGTTCTATTTGTTCTCCCGCTTTATTTCGAGCTTGGATTGTCGAAACATCGAAGGGTAAAACAATCCCTCGCCAGCCGGTTGTCTCTTGTGCATTTGTCGTCAGACTTTCTTCGATCGTGCGGGTATAACTGATGGCATCGGCATGAAATGCAGTGGGGGCTTCGAAAGGCATTGCATCGGTCAACACGATTTTTTTAGCGGTTCCATTAATAACTACGTTGTTATTTTCGACTTGGGCAGAAGCCGGTGCATAGACCAAGCAGTTGGGATTTGCTGCAACGGGGACTTCGAAATATTCGATAACTCCGGTCATATCGATAGATGTGACTTTTTCGTTCGAAGCAAATAACGCTTGTATTTCCAGAGCATCAGGTGTTGACCCCGATATGGTTATCTTTTTAGCTGTCGCTAATAGATCGGTAGTCTCCGGTGAAACTTCCTCATTGTCGGCTGTGATATTCGCCAAAGGAACGATTGTGTTCATGATCCCATAAATGCTAGATTCTTTATAAACCGAGATCGACGTAAAAGGAACTTTGAGTGTACAGTTTTCGGGTTTGAAAGCTCCGGTAAAAGGGGAGTCGCCGTTACCAGTAGCTGTAACCGGTGGAGTGAGCGATTTACATTCGATTGTCGACAAAGAGCGGCAGTCGTAAAATGTCCCCGGTGAAATCGATTGAATGGTTTTGGGGAAAGCAATAGCTTTCAACACATGACAGTTCGCGAAAATCCAATCTCCGTCTATTTTTTCAAGGGTGCTGGGTAGGGTAACACTTTCCAAAGTGGAACAGCCGTAGAATGTACCTCCGGGGAGGATTGTTATCCCCTCGGGAATGCTGATGGAGGTTAGTTTCTTACAATTATAAAATACACCGGTTCCCAAAGATTCGGCAATGGCCGGCATATTTATTTCTTCTAAGTTTGTACACCCGCTGAAAACATCGTTCCCGAATCGACGTACAGTTTCCGGTAGAACGACTTTTTTCAGAGTAGAGCAACCGAAAAATGCGTGATAGGCGACTTCAACAGCTTCTTTCGGTAAGATAACGGTTTCGATGACTGTATTGCTTAGGAACATTTCTTTGGGAAAAACATTTTCGACGGTTTTCATTCCGTTTAAATAAGCTTCGCCACCCGACACGATTTTACTATTCAGCATATCGAGATATTTCAAAGAAGGAAGTTCTCGAATCGTTTTTATGTCCGAGCTATTTAAATCGCCTTGTAAAATAAGTGTTGTGATCGTATCGGTTGTGGCAGGAAGCAGAGAGGATAGAGTCCCGGCAACGTCTACTCGGATAACCCCTTCGGGTACATCGGGTTGAGGTTCTCCTTTTTCAGCGACTATTCGCATGGCGTTGATATAGGAAAATCCCGAAGTGTTGTTACTGCTTTTACCGATAGTCAATACAACGACTCCTTGTGCCGTGGGTTTTATGCCCTTTACGGTAGCGACCGACGAAGTGTTGGAAGCTGCATCGATGGTCGCACTTCCGCTATTTTCTCCCGCATAGGTATAGGTTGTTTCTCTATTTCCATCGCCTGCCCGAGAACCGAAAGTTTGGAAAGAATAAGTTGCAGTCGGGTTTAAGCCAGATATTGTCAAAACAGGATTTTCTCCATTGGAACTGAAATTACTTGTCGAAATGGCTGTGTTCATGTCCCAAATAGTGGAGTTACTGCCGTTGGTGGCCGCATGGGTAAAACCGGTAGTAATTTCTATCGAAACGGTCGTTGCGTTTCCAGTGGAATCATTCAGCATGTCGACTCTATATCCGCTGGCTTGGTTGTTAACATTATTCCAGCTATCGAGTCCGGCTTCGGCAGGACCGAAGTTAATATAGATGGGAGTCGTAGATATTTCTACCGGGGTACTCCCTGCTATTTCGGGGATATTGGCATTTTTGACGATATTAAATAAAATGTCATGAGCGGCATCATTCAAATGCACACCGTCACCAGAATCGTATTCGGGGCGTATAAAGCTATATCCGTCTTCGGTCGCTATGGGAGTGTAGAAGTCGAGTGCGTATTCGCCATATTTATTCAATATACTGTCTGTCAGTTCTTTGAATTGATCTCTTGCTGCTTGCTTCCAAATGTCGGGTTGATGTTCTTCGCTGTATGGACCATCATACTTTTCCCCGAAATTATGGGGCTGTGAAGTGGTAATCCAAACTTTTACACCAGCAGCTTTCGCCAAATCTATGATAGTGGCGAAATGTTTCATTTGCGTAGCGACAGGAATACCGTTCGATACATCGTTGGTGGGCATGTTGATAATGATAGCGTTCGGCGACAGGCTGAGCGCTTTGGTAATATTTCTTTCTGTATCGACTTCGAGAATATGGTTTCCCGTGTTGTAGGGATCGGTTCCGGTCGGCATGATCGCACATGTGGTATAACCACCTTTGGCCAGATTGGTAACCGTGTTGGTAGGGTCTATCGATTGCAGGTAGGTACGATACTGATTTACCCAAGCTCTATTGGAGTCGGAGACGCCCGCTCCGGCTGCTGTCGATGAGCCTAATACGACAATTCTGGTTCCTGCATCAGCAAAAAACATAAAGCAAGAAACCAGTAAGAAGCATAATGTACTGAGGATTGTTTTTTTCATATCCGTCTTCATGGTTTAATTAATAAATAATATTTATCCACAAAGATACGGGCGTGTACTTATATAAATAAAGTACTATTTTAATAAAGTATGATATTAATATAACAAAAAAAATATGTTTCGGCTTATTTCTTGATTCGACGTGAGGCCCTCGTCATCGTGAAAGCTCGTTTGTAAAAAATGAATATAGGTATAGTTGCTCCGACAGCTAATGCGAATAAAACAGAGGCTGTCGTTATACCGTTTTTGAAAATCTCCAAAAGGTAATGGATTGCTTCGTTATCGTTATTACTGCTTTGAAGGAATTTGATAAGAGAAAATACAGTGCGATAGGCATACATTCCCGGTATCATCGGTAACAATGCCGGTATGTAGAGTACCGTGGCCGGGCAGAAGAGCTTGTAGGCAGAAAAATGGCTGAGAAGCCCGATAGAAAATGCTGCGATGAATGATGCAGAGGCTAAATCTAATCCGGCGTATTGCAGTAGTACGAATCGTATGCTGTGGCCGATAGCAGCGAGTATGGCTGTACACGGGATAACTCGACGAGGAGGATTGGATATAACCGAAAAACCGATTGCCGCTATGGCTGCACCGATGGCATCGGCGGCGACGGAACCTATGAATTGCCATTCTGTCATAATAGTTTTCCTCCCATCATCAATAATGTGATAGCCATTCCAAATGCAATACAAATAATTAGTAAAAACGCATTGATGAGTCGTGCTGTTCCTGCCAATACATGCCCCTCGATAATGTCGATAATCCCATTGATTAATGGAACACCGGGAATCAAATAGAGTACACTAGCACCGATAGCTATATCCGGTGTGTTTCCCCATTGCTGCCACATAGTTACCGAGGCTATTAAAGAAGCGACAAACGCCGATATTGTAAATATAAAGTAGTGATTGATATGATGTTTCCCTAATACTTGTTTGAGACGAAATCCGACAAGAGTCGCAACAAAAACCGCTGCAACGGCGATCCAGTCTCCACTGAATAACCGGCAGAAAGATGCATTAGCGAATCCCACTAATACCCATACCAGCCATGCATTTAATCGAGGTTTGCTTGTAATGGCATGATATTTTTCCCATAGCTGGTCGAGAGGGAGATGGTTATCATAGGCTTCCCAACTGAGAGCGCTCAAATCGGAATTGATTTCGAAGTTTATAGCGCCGGCTTTTGCTGTGTTTACCATACTGTATACATGGGTATTTTCCTTATTCCGCAAAGTCATTATGATTGTTTTGTGAAATAAGGTCATGTGTGCTTCAAAACCGAAAGATTCGGCTATACGGGCTGTATTGCGTACAATTCTCGACGTATGTACTCCCGAAGCCATGAGACATGTAGCATATTCCGAAAGGAACTGCGATACGGCTTTAAGTTCTTCGTGTATACTGTTCACCTTTGTTGTATTGACTGGTTTTTCGACGTGCAAAGATAGTGAAAGGTGAGTGCAAAGGCAAGCGGAAATTGCATTTCCGACTTGACTATGCAGAACCGCATCCTATTTTCGCATACTGTGCAAAGATAGTGAAAGATAAGAGCAGGATAAAACAAATATATTTGTTTTTCATGTCGAACCATACTCTATTTTCGATTCAATCGCAAATTCGTGGGGGTAGACTTTTTGCATATATAAAGGTAGAAAAACCGGGAAGCCCGTTTTATTCTCCCCAAACGGTTTTTGCAATATTTTTCATTGTCGCTATTTTGTTCCACATTTCTTGTTCTGAAATCGAACTGTTTCCCGATAAATTCCTGAAATTGCCTTGACAACTGAGATGAAGAGACTCCAATGGTAGAAGGCGTGCAGCATTTTCGATATGATGAGTGATAGTGCTGGTAGATATCGGTTGGCTACTTGAAGTCGATACAAGCCCTAATATAACGTCTTTGCTTTGACAATGTTTCAAGATAGAAAAGTCTATATTTTCATTTTCCCTATTACCGAAGTCGAAAGCTATGGCATTCGCTTGCGTAGAGAGTAGTATTTCTGCTATTTTTTCTCGATCTCGGGTATTCCACCATTTCTCGTCGAATTGTAAGGATATGCACATATCGTCGGGCTTGTCGTTTAAGCAGAGTTCGGTCAAACGAGCAAGCACGGTAGACAGAGATGCGAGGTCGGTATTATTTGCTTCGGATATTTGTTGAATATCGCAGCCTCCTGTTAAGTTCCAAGTATAGTCGCTGAATTGTAGGAATCGGCATCCCATATTGTAAAATTCTCTAATTACTTTTTGGTAGGTCTGTGCAATATCATGGGAGAGCACTTCGATGTCGGGATAATATCTTCCTGTATTAAGACGGTTCTCAGGACGGATTAATTCAGCTAATAAAGTCATTGGGGACGGTAGTAGAGCTTTTGCATACATGTCGCCTCCAATAATTCCTGTCAAATAGGTAAAGTGCTCTGTGACAGGTGGTGTCGATAAAAAATGATTGTCGAAGTCTATTTTCCCGCATATAACGGATTTATCATTTTCTTCTGACGTATCGTTTGGTTCTGTTTCGTGCTTGGAAATGTTTTGAAGATGATGAAAAAAATCCGTATATCCGTTTGATCTATAATCCCCATCGGTAACGCATTTTAAACCTATCTGTTTGCATGTGTCGACAATGTGTTGGATTTCTTTATTTTCGATTTCCAGTAATTGTGCTACATTTAGAAGTTCTTCTTGAACTTGTTTGCGTGCTTCGATTAATTGCGGTGAATAAACAAAATTCCCAGTTATATCCACACTGTAAGGAATCATTCTTCTCATAACTGCATCATTTTACATATATATAAACTACGTTATAGAAAAGCGTGTTTCTATAACATGGTGTATTTTTTTGCTTTCGCAAAAAATTTCTATCGGAAAAGTATTCGTTTTATCTCCTAATCCGCGAAGAGATAAATTTTATTATGTAACCGGCAGGTCTTCTGACTTGTTCTATTTTAGACGCCTTCCCAATCTCATTGGATTAGTGGCATTGTAGTTGTTTGTCTAAAATCTATCGAACTACACAGCAGCGGGTCTGTCCGGGATTTACACCCGATTCCCTTTTCATTGCTTTATCGAACGCGATAAAAGCAAACCGATTACAAGGGACAAAGTTATTTCCTTTATTTTATTTTACAATGTTTTTTCTAAAAAATCTTATATATAGATAGGCTTTCTTTTCTTAGTCTTTGTATTATTCGTAGCCGGCAATTCGGGCTATTAGCAAGGGTACATCGGTATTGTCGAGTTTCCCTTGAAAGTTTTCTGCTCCTAAACCGATCGCATAGAGCGGGACATAACCAGCTGTGTGAGAACTGCAAGACCATGTGATTTCGGCTATTTCGTTGAGAATCGTTTTGGCGGCTTCGGCTATCGGTTCATTGTTTTCATATAGAGATTTTATTAAGTCCCCTTGTTGGTTGTGTATAGTTTCTTCGTAAATTTTTTTAAGATGTGCTTCTTGTTCGGGGGATAAGTCGAGCTTGCTCCAAAAGCCAAAGGCATGGGATAGGGCCTTTTGTATGGTTTCCCATGAAATTTCGGTGTTTTGTTTACGCAGATTTTCTATTTCTTTTGTAAACGCTATTCCACTCATCGTTTGATATTGGAGTGCTTGCAGGTTGAGTGAGTAATTTCCGTTGCCTAATACTACGCCTCCGGTTTCATGGTCGGCTGTAACGATAATGAGGGTTTCATCGGGATACTTTCTATAAAAATCATAAGCCAATTTTACCGATTCTTCCAAATCTTTTATTTCTCTGAAATTGGTAGCTCCGTCACGGGAGTGTCCTGCCCAATCTATTTTGGAGCCCTCTATCATTAAAAAGAAACCATTTCCTTTTTGTTGCAGAAAGTCTATTGCACATCGGGTGAGATCGGCTAAACAAATATCTCCCGGTTTACGGTCTATGGCGTAAGGGAAGTCTTTTTGGGGAAATAAAATCATTTTGGAGGCTACCTGGGATTGGCGATTGTATTCTTGTATGCCGAGAGCCAATGTATAGTTGGCTTTTGGAATCATATCGTATAGAGATTTTTTTCCTTCTGGTGACGGTTGTGTAAATTTATCTCCTGCATAGAAATCAAATCCGGCGGCGAGCATATCGACTCCTATTTCGTAACGGTTATTACGGTTTATTTGGTGAGCGAAAAAAGCGGCGGGAGTGGCATCGTCTATTTCTCCGCTGGTAATAATTCCAACAGGTATGTTTTTCTTTTGTGCTGCCACCGCTATACTATATATAGGTAGACTGTCTGCATCCACACCGATCGTATTGTTGTTGGTCTTTTCACCGCAGGCCAATGCCGTACCTGCTGCTGCCGAGTCTGTTACTCCTCGATTGGCAGAGTATGTGCTTACAAAAGTCGTATAAGGGAATTTCGAAAACAATAGCGGTAAGGGTCCTGTCTTACTGGTCAGTTCCCCGTAAAACATTTCAGTACCGTTAACTTGATTTATGCCCATTCCATCGCCGATGATATAGAATACATATTTGGGCCGAGTGGCTTGTGTTGATAAGACGGAAAGGATTAAAAGGCTAATAAAGAGTAGTGTTTTTTTCATCGTGTTTGTATTTCGATCTGTTTTACTTGATGAAACAAAGGTACTTAAAAACAGGAGAACTGAACTTCTCTCGGTATGAATTTTTGATTACAGTGTTTTTATTATCGTATGAAAGGGTCGATATTGAGGGGATATAAAAAAGGCTAACATTATCTGTTAGCCTTTTTTATAGAGTTATCAAAGGACTTTTTAATCTTCGATAGCAGCCTGCGCCGCAGCCACACGTGCGATGGGTACACGGTAAGGACTGCAAGATACGTAGTTCATACCGAGTTTGGCACAGAATTTCACAGATGAAGGTTCACCACCATGCTCACCGCAAATACCGACTTTGAGCGACGGTTTGGTGGAACGGCCTTTTTCCACGCCCATGCGTACGAGTTGCCCTACACCTTTTTGGTCGAGAACTTCGAACGGATCGGTTTTGAGGATACCTTTTTCTTTGTAAATCTTTAAGAATTTACCGGCATCATCACGAGAATAGCCGAACGTCATTTGAGTCAAGTCGTTCGTGCCGAATGAGAAGAAGTCGGCAACTTCGGCAATTTGATCGGCTGTAACGGCTGCACGGGGAACCTCGATCATCGTACCTACTTTGTAGGCAACCGTGTCGCCGCGTTCTTCGAATACTTGTGCAGCGGTACGGTGAATAACTTCGGCTTGCATTCTCAATTCTTCTACAACACCTACAAGGGGAACCATGATTTCGGGGTGAACGTCGATACCTTTTGCTTTTACGTTCAAAGCAGCTTCGATGATGGCTCGGGCCTGCATTTCGGTTATTTCGGGATAGGTACAACCTAACCGGCAACCGCGATGACCCAACATGGGGTTAAATTCTTCCAAAGCATCGCAAGCTAATTTTACTTCGTCGATGCTCATACCCATCTCTTCTGCCAATTCTTTTTGAGTGGCCAATTGATGCGGTACGAATTCGTGTAGAGGAGGATCGAGCAGACGAATGGTTACACCCAGACCGTCCATAGCTTCGAATATTCCTTCGAAGTCGCTGCGTTGCATAGGCAACAGCTTGTCGAGTGCGTGGCGACGTCCCTCTTCGTCTTTCGACAGAATCATTTCGCGCATGGCTTTGATACGGTCGCCTTCGAAGAACATGTGTTCTGTACGGCATAATCCGATACCTTTTGCTCCGAATTTGCGGGCTACCGCTGCATCGCGCGGAGTATCTGCGTTGGTGCGTACGTCTACTCGGGTATATTTTTCAGCCAAATTCATAATGGCTGCGAAATCCCCGCTCATATCGGCGTCTACGGTAGGAACTTGTCCGTCGTAAACATCTCCGGTGGAACCATTCAAAGAGATCCAATCGCCTTCTTTGTAGATTTTTCCGCCCATTTCTACCGTACGGGCTTTATAATCGACTTTTATTTCACCGGCTCCCGATACACAACATTTACCCATACCACGGGCAACTACGGCTGCGTGAGAAGTCATACCGCCACGAGCAGTAAGGATGCCTTGCGCCACACTCATGCCTCGCAAATCTTCGGGAGAGGTTTCGATACGTACCATGATTACTTTTTTCCGTTTTTCGGCCCACGCCTCTGCGTCGTCGGCGAAGAACACGATTTGTCCGGTTGCTGCACCCGGCGAGGCAGGAAGTCCTTTGGCTACGACTTTAACGCGTTTGATGGCATCTTTGTCGAATACGGGGTGCAATAGTTCATCGAGTTTTTGAGCCTCCATGCGTTTCAAGGCAGTTTTTTCGTCGATGATTCCTGCGCGGAGCATATCCATAGCGATTTTTACCATAGCGGCTCCGGTGCGCTTTCCGTTACGAGTTTGCAATAACCACAATTTGCCATCTTGAATGGTGAATTCGAGGTCTTGCATATCTTTGAAGTAGTCTTCGAGTTTTTGTTGAGTTTCGATAAGTGCTTTTGCACATTCGGGCATGGCCTCTTCGAGAGAAGGATATTTGGTTGCGCGTTCTTCTTCCGATATACCTTGCAATGCTGCCCAGCGGCGAGATCCTTCGAGTGTGATTTGTTGGGGTGTGCGTACACCGGCAACTACGTCTTCTCCTTGTGCATTGATGAGGTACTCTCCGTTAAAGATATCTTCGCCGGTAGCAGCGTCACGAGTGAATGCTACACCGGTAGCCGAGGTATTTCCCATATTGCCGAATACCATAGCTTGCACGTTTACGGCAGTACCCCATTCTTCGGGAATCTGGTTCATACGACGGTAGAGAATGGCGCGTTCGTTCATCCAGCTGTCGAATACGGCACAGATAGCACCCCATAATTGTTCCCAGGGAGAAGCGGGAAAATCTTTTCCCGTATTTTCTTTAACGGCGGCTTTAAAGAGTTTTACTAATTCTTTGAGGTCTTCTACTTGGAGTTCGGTATCACTCTTTATACCTTTGGCCTCTTTGACTTTGTCCATCACTTCTTCGAATGGATCGATGTCTTCTTTCGTTTTAGGCTTCATACCCAGTACGACATCGCCGTACATCTGTACGAATCGGCGATAGGAATCCCATGCAAACCGCGCATTTCCCGATTTTTTAGCAATGGCTTCTACGGCGTCGTCGTTCATACCTAAGTTCAATACTGTGTCCATCATACCGGGCATGGAAACACGAGCTCCCGAACGAACCGATACCAATAGCGGATTCGAGGCATCTCCGAACTTCGTGCCCGTGAGGCTTTCGATATGAGCGATAGCCTTTTCCACATCGCCTTTGATTTCTTTTACAACAGCTTCCTTCCCTTGCTGAGTGTATGTGGTGCAAACTTCGGTAGTGATTGTGAATCCGGGGGGAACAGGAACTCCAATTAAGTTCATTTCCGCCAAGTTGGCTCCTTTACCACCCAGCAGGTTTTTCATGTCGGCACGGCCTTCTGCTTTACCGTTGCCAAAAGTATAAACTCTTTTCATAAATAAATAAGTATATGATATTTTGTATAAATATTGTTTCCTTTATTCGACTTTGTGACCCATTCGGAAAATCTTGTATAGAAACAATACGCAAAAATAAAGGATTCGTGCAAACCACAAAAATATTTTGCTACAAATTTTAACGCTGTGCACTATTTATTTGCTTTACCTGTCTCTTTCGTGAAAAATACTTATCTTTGCCGAATGTGGAGCCTGTGGTTTTCTGCATAATTGCATAGCCGAATTTATTTAGATGTTCGGTTCGTATTGTTTTGTTTGGCTTTGTAACTTATTAATTTTTTGTTTTGGCACGAAAAAAGAAAGAGCTACCCTTGTTGGAGCAGGTAGAAATAACCGGAGTAGCAGCCGAAGGCAAGGCTTTGGCACGAGTGAACGATTTGGTAGTATTCGTCCCTTTTGCAGCACCGGGAGATATAGTGGATTTGCAATTGATGCGTAAGAAGCATAATTATGCCGAGGCACGTATCGTGAAATTTCACGCTTATTCTTCTTTGCGGGTAAATCCTTTTTGCGAGCATTTCGGTGTTTGCGGCGGGTGTAAATGGCAACATGTGGCTTATGACTATCAGTTACAATTTAAACGGCAGCAAGTGGAAGACAATCTTACCCGCATAGGTAAAATCCCTTTGCCGGAAATCTTACCTACAAAAGGTTCGACCAAGCAACAATATTATAGAAACAAGCTCGAATTCTCATTTTCCAATAAGTCGTGGTTGACTTATGAACAGTTGCAGACGGAACAGGAATTCGACTGTCGCAATGCGTTGGGATTTCATATACCCGGTATGTTCGATAAGGTCCTCGACATAAAAAAGTGTTGGTTGCAGGACGATATATCCAATCGCATTCGACTCTCGATAAGACAATGTGCTATCGATAATCATTATCCGTTTTTCGATTTGAGGGAGCAGACAGGATTCATGCGGAATATTATTATCCGGACCTCTTCGACAGGAGAGGTTATGCTCATAGTCGTATTTTTCGAACCCGATATGGTGCGTATCGAACGAATGATGCAACATATAGCGGATACGTTCCCCGAGATTACGTCTTTGCTTTATATTGTCAATCAAAAACGAAACGACACGATTGCCGATCAGGAAGTTTGTGTGTTCCGGGGAAGAGATTATATTTGGGAAAGTATGGAAGGATTACGATTCAAGATAGGACCGAAGTCTTTCTATCAAACCAATTCCGAACAGGCTTATGAGTTATATAAGGTTGCCAGAGAGTTCGCCGGATTGACGGGAACCGAGTTGGTTTATGATCTATATACTGGCACGGGCACTATTGCCAATTTTGTGGCAAGACAATCCCGTAAGGTGGTAGGTATCGAGTATGTTCCCGAAGCGATAGAAGATGCCAAAGAAAACGCCCGTATAAACGGGTTGGATAATACTTTGTTTTATGCCGGCGATATGAAGGACATTCTTACCGAGGATTTTATAGAGGAGCATGGTCGTCCAGAGGTCATCATTACCGATCCACCTCGTGCCGGCATGCATGACGATGTGATTAAGACTATATTGTTCGCTTCTCCTGAACGTATCGTTTATGTAAGCTGTAATCCCGCCACTCAGGCGCGCGATTTATCTTTGTTAGATGCAAAATACAAGGTCGAGCGGGTACAGCCGGTCGATATGTTTCCTCATACACACCATGTAGAGAATGTAGTATTGTTAGTGAGGAAAGAATAAAATCTAAAATTTCGAGAAAGTGTAGGCCGGGTATATCGATACCCGGCCTTTTGTGGATAAAAGTATAAGGAATAGATAATAAAGTATTTGTCTTGATTTGCGAGACAGAGGTATTTTTGTACATCGAAAATATCTTTAAAATTTTATCCATGAAAAGAAAAGCTTTTATAAGATTACTTGCAGTGACTGCTTTATTCCCATTTTCCGTGACTGGAAATGCATACTCCGAAACTGTTCCTTCAAAATCGTATGGATTATCTCGCATGACCAATGTGGCTCGATTTCCAGTATTGGATCGGGAAATGAAAGTGAAGTACGAGGGCAGTATCGATAAAAAAGGTGGTAATGCCGATTGGGATTGGAGTTTGTATCAAGATAAGAAAGGAGAGTGGGTAATATTCGATGTGGCGGGAGCCGGCTGTATTTATAATATGGTACAACATCGTTATCTGAGTTCGGAAGAACCCGTATTTCGATTTTACTTTGATGGTGAGGAGACCCCCCGTTTTACTATTCGTTTGTCGGAGTTCGGAGAGAAATATCCTTTTACCGAACCACAAGCATCATGTTACATCGGCCCTTTGGATAATGGACGAGGCCCTATCCGGGTAGTTCGCAGTTTTGTTCCTATGCCGTTTCGTAATGGCTGTCGAATCACTTCGAGCGTTAAGCTCGAAGGCCCTCACCGGGATAAAGGACAAGGTGGCTGGGGACATGTCGTGTATCACAGTTATCCCACTGCGCAAGGGATAGAGACTTTTACCGGAAAGGAGGATTATAGTTCTTTGGTTCGTCAGTGGAAACAGACGGGAGTCGATCCGAAGATCGGTAAGGATAGAATGTTTCGTATGTCGGAAAAGAAATTAGCATCCGGGGAGTCATTGTCTATAATAGATGTGCATGAGGGGGGTGTCATCAATTCGTTGAAACTTTATATGGCTGATATGAATCCCGATAGATTACAAGATGTATGGATACGTGTGAAGTGGGATAATCACGAAGAGGAAGATGTTCTGTGTCCTATCGGTTGTTTTTTCGGTAATTCCTTAGGATATAATAATACCCGGTATTTATTAATGGGAGCGACGACAGACGGTTGGTTTTATAATTATTTCCCTATGCCGTTTTGGGAACGAGCCCATGTAATGTTGGAGAATAGGAGCGGAGAGACCGTTACTTTGGGCTTTGTTGAAGTAGGAGTAGGGGAGAATAGCTATGATAGAGAGTATAGCGGTTACTTTCGTTCTTCCGACTATTATACTCGTAAACATACACCGGGGGCAGATAGCCCCATCGCGTCGATAAAAGGAACCGGGAAAATGGTTGCCGCTCATGTGACTTGTTATGGGGAACGTCCTCATATTATTACTTGTGAAGGAGATGTAAGAATACATATAGATGGGATTAAGACGCCGCAGGTTGAGAGCGATGGTTCGGAAAGTTATATTTGCTACGGGTGGGGATTCCCGACTCCGGCCGAGTGCAATCCGTCGGGCGGTTATGACGGACTGAGCGATAATCCCTGGTCGATGACACGATTGTGTTTAGGTGATAGCTATCCATTTTATTCGCAATTGGATTTTAATATAGAGTCTGGTGAGAGCAATAACCAGTATCTCGAACATCTGGGGATTGTTTTTTATTATGGGCAGGATAAAGTTTCCTTAGTTAAGACCGATAGCATAGATATGGCCTCGAAAAAGTCGTTGAAACGACATAAATATAAAGTAGAAGGAGATGTATCTGTGGAGATGCTAACTTCTTGTTTCGAGGGGGATGCCGATGATGTGGAAGTTACGGCTATGGTTCATAAATTTACCGGAGAGAGTTCGTTTCGTGTAAAAGTATTATCGAATAATCATGGAGTAAGATTGCGTCGATGCAGCGATCAGGAGCTTCCCAGACAGTGTGCGAGAGTTTGGGTCGATGGACAGGATGCCGGCGTGTGGTATTTGGCGGACAGTAATCCGTACAAGCGTTGGATTGAAGATGAGTTTGAAATACCGGAATCTCTTACTCGCGACAAATCGGTTTTGAATATACGCATTGTTCCAGAATCTCGCGAAGAGGGCTGCCCTGTGAGTTGGAACGAAGCGGCCTATGAAGTATTCTGTTATATGGAATAATTTTATTGAAAGATAGAAAAAGGCTTTATACCGATTCGGTATAAAGCCTTTTTCTATTTGTCGGGGGGATTTTGTTTCACCCATTGCATGACATTGGCTGGTGGGCGTTGATTATCCAATTCGTGTTTCATGAAGTCCATATAAGGAGCTACGTGTTTAAAGAATCGGTGATAACCTGCGCATAAATAATTTAATCCCGGTTCTCCGGTGGCCGTTTTTGCGAACCTATTTTTGGGGCATTCTCCGTGGCAGGCAAATAGAAAATCACACTCTTTGCATTGTTGAGGCAGAGCATTGCGCTTGTTTTGACCGAAAGCAATTTGTCGGGGACTATTCATCATTTCGATTAAAGATTGGGTGTATATGTTTCCCAATTTATACTCAGGAAATACAAAATGGTCGCAACTGTACACATCTCCATTAAATTCCATAATTCCGGCATGACCGCAAGTTTCGGCCATAGAGCATATTCCGGGTGTTACACCAGCCCAATTGGCAAGAGTGGCATCGAATAATTGTATGTAGTATTCTCCTACATCATTTCGAACCCATTCGTCGAATATCGTACAAAGAAAGTTGCCCCATTGCTCCGGAGAGACGGAGAAGTCTGTTACTCCGTCTATTGATTCTTCATCGGGAGAGGCTAATATGCGCCCGTCTTCATGTTGCCGAATACGTTCGACAATGGGTGTGAATTGTATATATTTACAGTTGATGTCCTTGAAAAAATGGTAGAAATCTAAGGGATAGTCCCCATTAAAGTCGTTAACTACTGCCATAGCATTCCATTCGACGCCATGTTTATTAAGCAGATTTATACCTCGCATGACATTTACGAATGAGGGCCTTCCCTGTTTGGTCAATCGGTATTCGTCGTGAAATTCTTGTGGCCCGTCTATACTGATACCGACCAGCCAGTTATTTTCTTTGAAAAAACGACACCAGCTGTCTGTTAGTAATGTTCCGTTGGTTTGGATGCTGTTATCGATAATTCGACCTTTTCCGTATTGAGCTTGAAGTCGTACTACTTTTTGGTAGAAATCCAACGGTCTCATTAGGGTTTCGCCACCATGCCATGTGAATAAAATATGGTCGTTTGCCTGACTTTCGATATATTCTTTGATAAATTTCTCTAATAGGCTTTCGCTCATGATATGCTTGGGAGAGTCCCGATAGAGTTTCGCTTTTTCGGTATAGTAGCAATATGTGCAGGCCAGATTACAAATTGCCCCCACCGGCTTGGTCATGATATATAATATCCGGTCGAAAGGTGTGTAAAGAGATTGGTTCATGATTGTATCAAAGATAGATTTAGTAAGCGGTTCAAAATTAGTAAAAATAGGGAATACAATAATTCGGTACTCGAATTATTTTTAAGTTTTATGTTTTAGGAATCGAATCTTTCGTCTTATATTTGAACCGAAAAAGAATAAGATATTATAAATTTTCGAGGTAATTATCAATGAAATATAGCCGGTTATTATTTGTTGGAGGCGGAATGTTGGCCTCTGTTTTCGCTGCATTTTCGGCAAAGAAAAGTGATAAGCCCAATATCGTTTTTATTTTATGTGACGATATGGGTTATGGAGATTTAGGGTGCTATGGGCAGAAATATATCGAGACTCCGAATATAGATCGTATGGCTTCGGAGGGTATGAGATTTACACAGGCTTATTCGGGTAGCCCTGTTAGCGCTCCTTCCCGGGCTTGTATAATGACCGGACAGCACACCGGACACGGAGAAGTACGAGGAAATAAAGAGTATTGGCGAGATAGTGGCGAGGTGCGTTATGGAGTTAATACCGACTATGCCATCGTAGGCCAACACCCTTATGATCCCAATCGTGTTATTCTTCCTGAAATTATGAAAGAAAACGGTTATAGGACGGGAATGTTCGGTAAATGGGCCGGGGGATATGAAGGCTCTGTTTCTACTCCGGACAAGCGTGGTGTCGATGAGTTCTTTGGATATATCTGTCAATTTCAGGCTCACTTGTATTATCCCAACTTTTTGAATCGGTATAGTTCCCGGTTGGGCGACACTGCGACTATTCGTGTGACGCTCGAAGAGAATATCAAATATCCCATGTGGGGGGCCGGTTATGCTTTACGGCCTCAATATTCGGCCGATCTTATTCACGAAGCTGCAATCGATTGGTTGGATCGTCAGTCGGGAGACAAACCTTTCTTCGGTTTTTTCACTTACACATTACCTCATGCCGAATTGGTACAGCCAGAAGATTCTCTTCTAAATTACTATCGAGAACGGTTGGGGGAAACCGGTGTGTTTAATGGCAGTTATGGTGGGCGCTATAATCCCGTGACTCATACCCATGCACAGTTTGCGGCAATGATTGCTCGGTTAGATATTTATGTAGGTGAGATTTTGAAAAAATTGAAAGAGAAAGGGCTCGATGAGAATACCATCGTTATTTTTTCATCGGATAACGGCCCTCACGAAGAAGGGGGAGCCGACCCCGGATTTTTTGGACGAGATGGGAAACTGAAAGGAATCAAGCGTTCTTGCCATGAGGGAGGTATACGTATTCCTTTTATCGTTCGTTGGCCCGGTCATGTCCCGGTAGCTGTCAATGACCACCAGTTGGCGTTTTATGATATATTGCCTACTTTCTGCGACTTGATAGGGGTGAATCATATCGAGCGATATGGAGAGAATAGGAAAGACTATTTCGATGGACTTTCATTCAAACCTACCTTGCTGGGTAAAGACAAACATCAAAAGAATCATGAGTTTCTTTATTGGGAGTTTTGCGAGACCGATCAAATTGCTGTTCGGCAAGGCGATTGGAAGTTATTTGTTGAGAAGGGTAAATGTCATTTGTATAATTTGGTCGATGATATTCATGAGGATTGTGATTTGGCTGCCCAATATCCCGATCGTGTAGAAGATATGAAGCGTATCGTATTTGAACAGCATGTAGAAAATCCTTATTTCAAAGTGACTATGCCCCAATAAAGTTAATGTATTTATATATGGATTTATGGAATTTTTGATTGACTTTATTTTGCATATAGACAAGCATCTGATTGAGATAGTACAGGATTATCATACTTGGGCTTATGCTATATTGTTTATGATTATTTTTTGTGAGACGGGTTTGGTTGTTACACCCTTTTTACCGGGAGATTCTTTACTTTTTGTCGCTGGGGCTATTACAGCGTTGCCAGGAATTCCCTTAGAAATAAATGTTTTGGTACTTATTTTGTTTGTTGCTGCGGTATTGGGCGATTCTTGTAATTATGCAATAGGCCATTTTTTCGGTAAGAAGCTATTCAGTAACCCCAATTCAAAGATTTTCAAACAAAGCCATTTAGAGAAAACCCATGCTTTCTTTGAAAAATATGGAGGGAAAACTATAATTATAGCTCGGTTTGTCCCTATCGTTCGTACTTTTGCTCCTTTTGTGGGTGGTATGGGGAAAATGCACTATTATTATTTCATGATGTATAATCTAATCGGAGGAGCTTTGTGGGTAGCGATTTTTTGTTATGCGGGCTATTTCTTCGGTGATTTGCCTTTTGTTCAGAAAAATTTAAAACTTCTGATTGTCGCGATTATATTTGTATCTTTGTTACCTGCCGTAATAGAGTTTGTACGGGCAAAAATGAAATTCAGAAAAGTAGACCAATAAAACAAAAAGGCTGTTTTCAAAATAGAAAACAGCCTTTTTTGCATTCAGTCGTCGAGTCATATTATTTTTTCAAGGTAATCCATATAATGCAATCTTTGTCGGTCGCTCCATATTCTTCCTTCGATTTTTCATCTTTCAAGACTGTTATACTTTGTATATTGTTGGGATCTATATTTTTTAGTTCTGTTTCCGAAATCTTTTTTCCGTCAACGATGCAAAGTGTATTTTTCATGATATCCTCAGAAGTATCTTTCTTGGTAATCGTTATGGTTTTTATCGGATCTGTCGAAGTTGCAGTATTTCCTTTGGTTTGTATGATAAGGGCTCCATTTTCACCATCTTTTCCATAACTTTTGATAGCTTCCTCTCCTTTGAGGACAGTTATTGATTTTATTTTGTCGGCATCGAGATTTTTGAATTTGTCTTTGGAAATTTTTTTACCGTCTAAAATATATATAGGATCGTAAAAGACTCTGGTATTGTTTTCATCGACTATGACCGAACCATCTTTTTGGATATCTACATTTATATTGCTAATTTTTCCTTTTGTATCGATTTTCTGTTTATTGTTTTC
Source organism: Barnesiella sp. (assembly GCF_022723415.1). NCBI lineage: Bacteria > Pseudomonadati > Bacteroidota > Bacteroidia > Bacteroidales > Barnesiellaceae > Barnesiella > Barnesiella sp. The sequence goes on from NZ_JAIJHU010000002.1 coordinate 86,919, forward strand.
TACACTGTCTTTTGTCGTAATGGTTATGCTGTTGATTTTTCCTTTCGTGCCGATCGAAGTGTTCGGCTCGGTTTTGTTACCGACTATGATAATTTTCGAACTGTTATTCTTTTCGCTGCTTTCGCCGAGGTATATTTTCAGATTTTGCCTGTCTTTGTCATTGCAACTGATTTCGGCCGAGCCTAAACCGACATAAGAGATGAGCAAAGTTTTTCCTATGGGTGTTTTTAAGGAGAAGTTTCCATTTAGATCGGTTACTGTTCCTGTATTGCTGCCTTTGACCAAGACGGTGGCTCCGACGATAGGTTCGTTGGTTTCTATGTCTAAAACACACCCGGATATTTCTATCTCTTTATTCTTTATGGTTGCGGTGTTTTCGGAACTACCGATCATAGCTGTCAAGTTACTCAAATCGACCGAGGATACTTTGTTTAATTCATCGGAGATTTCGGGGTGGGCGAATACCGAAACGGTACATAATGCGACCGGTATGACGTAGAGATACTTCAAGGTCGCTTTGCGGTTTGATTTCTTTTTTAACATCATGGTAATTCTTTTGTTAAGTTTATTGTGATTAAAGTGATTGGTTATGTAATAAAACTTGGAACCGACCGATCGTTTTATTAACAGTAATTGGTATTGTTTGGCATCGATGCCTTGTTCCAAAACGTAATTATCGGCTTCGTATTCATGTACGGTTTGCAGTTCTCGTTTCAGTAACCAGGCGGCCGGATTGAACCATTGTAATCCTATACAGAGATCGGCAGCCAGTAAATCCCATGAATGATGTTTGCGAATGTGTGCAGATTCGTGTAGGAGTATTTCTCGGCGATGGTTTTGGAAGTCGGCTTTTGAAATGACTATTTTCCCGAACCAACTGAAAGGAGCAATGGATTGGGAGATAACGACAAGAGAAAGTCCGTCGCTGTCGGTATATTTTTCCCCGCTCCGAATCAGTCGCAGAAGTTTTATAATTGTGCAGACATATCTAGTGATAAAGTATAAAATCCCGATGAGATAGATACTTAGTACCGCGATAATACCTATCGGAATTTTACTTTGTGATTCGTTTTCGATATAAGATATTGCCGGCAGCCTGTCGAGTATAGTAGTGTTTGAATACGTTTCGGGAACAGCAGTATGAACCGGATATAGCGGAAGAATAAACGATAGAGGTATCAATAGTAGCAATGCTGTTCTATTGTAGCGGTAAAATGTTTCCTTACTTAGCAATATACTGTAAAACAGATACAGAATGGCTAGATAAACAGAGGCTTTTAATATATAAACAAAGAATGCGCCCATTGGTAGTGATTGGTTATTGTTCTGCTTTTCCTTTTTCTACTTTTTCGATAAGCTCTTTCAATTCTTTCAGTGAAATATCTTCTTCCTCGATTAAAGAGGAAACGACTCCCAAATAGGAGCTGTTGAAGTATTTACGTATGACTTGTCGCAAGGTCCGTTTTTTGAACGATTCTTCGCTTACAACAGCAAAATATTGATAGGTTTTACCATATGCTTTGTGTGACACATAGCCTTTTTCTTCGAGTCCTCTTACGATGGTCGATAACGTATTGAAGTGAGGTTTGGGTTCGTCATAAAAATCCAACAGTTCTTTCACGAATAATGGCCCTTTATGCCAGAAATAATTCATGATTTCCTCTTCTTTCGATGTAAGTCCTTTCATATTTTTTCTATTTATGATACAAATAAACTAAATGTTTTAGTTTTTCAACTAATTATTATAGTTAATAAAACTAAATAAAATAGTTTATTAACTACTGATTATAGTTTGATTGGGAAGAAAAGAAAAATCGGCAATAGATGTTTACACTCTATTGCCGATTATATTGGACTAATAACTAATGTATTATTCTTTTTCTTTTATCATTATTTTTGAATATTGGGAAGTTCGAGCCCGTATCCACGTTTCTTGTCCTCAACTTTTAACCATAACCCGAAGAGAAGAGCCAACACACCTAAACTTGCAAATATAAGCATAGGGGTTGTATAGTTGTATTGTAACGGATCGGTTATGCCGGGATTCGAGATTCTCAATGCTGCACCTATAATCATGGGGAATGCATATAATCCTATGTTTTGAATCCAGAAAATAACGGCGTACGCCGAACCTAATAGTTTGTTGTCTACAAGTTTGGGGACGGACGGCCATAAAGAAGCTGGAACCAATGAAAAAGAGATTCCCAATAATATGATAGATAAATAGGCGACGATAACTGCTGCGGTAGTACCTTTCAGGGTCGGCAACACCAATGCGAATACCAAATGGCAGGCGATCATTAGCAGTGCACCGAAGATGAGCATAGTAGCTCCTTTACCACGATGGTCGAGAAAATTTCCTAAAATGGGAGTAATAGCCGCTGCACCCAAAGGGAATACGAAAAATACCCAACCGGCTTGTTCGGCTGTGTATCCTAAATTACATTGCAGCATATTGATTGCATATTTTTGGAATGGGAAAATAGCCGAGTAGTAGAGTACGCAAAGAAGAGCTACTAACCAGAATACTTTGCTCGAAAAAATGAGTTTGAGATCTTTTAATTTGAAAGGATCGTCTTTTTCCTCACCGCTTTCGCCCATCTGTCGTTCGAGTTTTTTATCCATGAAGGCATAAGTGATAAAACAGATGAGTCCGATTGCCAGTAATATAACTGCTACGAGAACAGGACGAGATACATCGATAGGAGAGATTTTATTGGCCAAGACCGGAGAGCCTAAGACGACTACGGCGACTCCCACACGGGCAATAGCCATTTCTACCCCCATGGCGAGTGCCATTTCTTTTCCTTTGAACCATTTGACAATTCCGCGGGAAACTGTAATTCCCGCCATTTCTACGCCACAACCGAAGAACATGAAACCGATAGCCGACATTTTAGCCGACGCAGGCATGCCCTCGTAAAACGGGGTGATGTTCCACCATTCCAAAGGTAAATTCATAAATCGGTTCATGAGAGATTCTGCTCCGCTACCGATAAATGCATTGCTGACAGCGAAATAGTTGATGGATGCCCCTGCGAGCATAACAGCCCCGGAAAGAATAGCCGTGAAGCGAACCCCCATTTTATCGAGAATGATACCCGCAAAAATTAAAAAGAATACGAATACATTCAGGAATGTTTCAGAACCGGCATAGTGTCCATAGGCATCGGGAGACCACCCTCTTGATGTTTGCAAAAGTTCTTGTAAAGGCGATAGTATATCCATAAAAATATACCCGAAAAACATGGCACTTGCCAGTAGAATAAGGGCTGTCCATCGTATAGCCGGGACGTCCTTCATCAATTGGTTCATTTTTTCAGTCATTGTGTTTATGTGTTTTATATATTAACTTCTTAGAAATAGACAGAAAGTCCCATTTTTATTCCGTACTGGTTGAATTTATCGGTAAAACTGTGCTTCCAATATACGGCCGGATCCAGAGATATGTTGTGACTCACGAAAATCGCATATCCCAGCTCGGCTCCGACATATAGGTAATCTCTGCATTGAGAATCACTTCCTTTGGGTTTATACCATGCATGGGTGTATCCTGCGTTTATGCCGAGAAACAGAGTCGTGAGCGTATAATATCTAATGCTTCCCATTATATCGATGCTATTGTCTTTGTACTCTTTATTCCATGCGAAGTCACCGCCGATCCCGACAAGAATAGCCAAATTATTGGCAATGAAATTACCTGCTTCGACTTTTAGTCCGAGGTCGAACGTTTCTTTGCCCGTATCTTCCGTGTGGGTACTGCCTAAATTAAAGCCGCTTAATTGAGGGTTGATGATCCATGTGTTTTTTAGGATTTGAGCCGAACCGGTGTTCGAAAACAACCATATAACCAAAAAGGTTAATAGTACTTTCTTTGTCATAGTCCGATGAATTTTATTTATGGTTTATGATATATTGTCGTTTCGTAGGGTTCTTCGTTCAGAGGCGTCTTGCTTTTTCCTTCGTTCTTCTCTGATTTTTTCTCTACGTTTCATTGCCCATCTGAGTATGAAAATGACGAGTAAAGTAACACCGATGATACTAAAATATTCCCAGTAATTTCCGCTCAAAAGCATACCTCTGCCGAAGTAGGCCATCACAGCCAAATAAATAACCAAGAGCAATGCTATAATGTCGTATCGTTTCATAATATTGTAGTTTTATAAAGACGAGGGTTGAATTTTATATATGGGAGATTTGAATTTTCCAGATTTCAAAACTTCGTATATTTTTATGCAACTCCAAGCATCGGTCGCTGCATAAAGTTGTTGATTTTCGGTAAGATGATCGGCTTCCCAGTTGGATAATCGTTGCCCTTTGGAAATTTTTTTCCCGATAACTATACCATAGATTTTTTGTAGACTTTGATCTTCGATATTGTATTTCTTCACGAATTTTTGTAATTCTATAAAATTTTTCGGTATAAATTGTCCGCCGTTTAGCCGACTCAACATACAGAAGTCATCTTTGAGCGATATTCCTACTTTCAAGAGGGATTCGTTTTCGAGCAGATTCTTAATCGCAGGTGTAAATCCTATGCGATTTATACGAAACAAATAACACGTATCGTGGGTCGATAATTGGATAAGTGCTACATGATTGCTTTTTCCTTTTTTGAAAGTTGGCCGAGTCTCTGTATCGAATCCGATAATTCTTTCGTTATTTAGTTGGAGTACTGCATTATCGGCATCTCTTTCATTATCGATTACGACTATTTTCCCCGGAAATGTTTCTATGGGTAAAGTAGCAATGATTTCTTTACTGATTTTTATTTTATTGGGTGTATCGTTCTCCATAATTTTTTAATCCAAATCATCGTTCAACTTGTCGAGAATATCTCCGTTCTCTTGTTGATGACCGAATATATCGGTGTAATTATCGGAGTGAGAATGATGGTGTCCACAGTCGCAATTGTCGTCACATTCATCATCATCGTTATCCAGAGTGTATCTTATGTTGTGTAATGCTCGGAGTACGTTAACTAGTTGTTGCCCCCAGTATGTAATGAAATTTTCGAAACAAATGTAAAGAGCTTCGAGCATTTGGGGCTCATTTCCCATGCGATATACCGAAATGAAATCTTTCAAGTCTTGATAAATATCGGCAAGGGCTTCCGAAACATTGGCTATTATCGGGGTTTCACTGTATTTCATATCGTTTTGAAAAACTTCCAGATAACTGTCGTCTTCCCCCAATAGACTTTCTATGTTTTCCCGAACGCTCTCGTACATATTCTCTGTGACGAATTTTTCGGAGAATCCATCTTCTTCGGGTTCTTCCGGTGTTAATAGTGTTGCTTTCAGATATAGCAATGGTAGTATTTTTATGATTTTATCGAGAAATTCTTCTTTCTCCAATTCCGGAACACGTTCGATAAAAGCACAATATTCGGCACTGACCGTTACAAATTCGATGATATTTTTTGAATAAATACGTTCGTCCATTAGTCTTTATTTTTATAAAGTCCGTGATTTATGATATAATCGTATACCGGTCGAGGTATAAAATAGTTCATATTTTTCCCTTCTGAAATTCCCTGTCGTATTTGGGTCGATGAAATTTCTATGATAGGAGCATGACACAATTTTACGTTTGCAGGCAGCGACCTTTCGTCTATGTCGTAACCCCGGCGCGGATAGATATAAATGGGATACTCTTCGATAATTTTATCATAGTCTTTCCATCTGTTGAATGAAAGCCAGTTGTCTGCACCGATAATCAAAGTAAATATTCTTTCGGGATGCTTCTTTCTGAGGGCTTCGAGTGTTTGAATCGTATAGGAGGGGCGGGGCAGGGTAAATTCTATATCGGTCGTCCGAATCTTAGAATTGCCGTTCACGGCCATATTTAACATTTCGATTCGTTGTCTATCATTATTCGAGGACAATTTTTCTCGTAGAGGATTTTGAGGAGACACAGACAGCCATATTTCGTCGAATCCTTCATATTCGCACAAGTAGTTCGCTAATATGAGGTGGCCGGTATGAACCGGATTGAACGTCCCGGAGAAAAAGGCTGTCTTTATCGGTTGCATGTTTTACTTATCATTTATCGAGAAATTGTCTTATTGAACGGTATGCCTCTTCTTGGGCTTTTTCCAAAATATCGTTCACTATGATTTTATCGAATTTTGGTGCGAACGACAATTCGTATTCAGCTTTCGCTATCCGATGAGCTATAACTTCCGGGGTATCTGTCGCTCTGTTTTTCAATCGTTGTTCCAACGCTTGTATGCTGGGTGGCTGGATAAACAAAGCGAGAGCTTGGTTTCCGTAATATTTTTTTATGTTGAGTCCGCCGACAACGTCGACATCGAAAATAACATTTTTCCCCGAGTCGAGAATCCGTTCCACTTCGCTTTTCAAAGTGCCGTAGAACTTCCCGGCATAGACTTCTTCATATTCCAGAAATTCGTCGTTCGCTATACGTTCGCGAAATTCATCGGGTGTGATGAAATAATATTCGACGCCGTTTTTCTCAGTCCCTCTCGGAGCACGACTGGTGGCGGAGATAGAGAATGACAGGTTCAAATCGCGATTCAATAACGATTGTATGATGGTGGATTTACCCGAACCGGAGGGGGCCGAAAAGATGATGAGTTTACCTCTTTGTTCCATTACATTACATTTAGTACTTGCTCTTTGATTTGTTCCAACTCGTCTTTCATACGCACGACAATGCGTTGCATCTCGGCATGGTTCGATTTGGACCCGAGTGTGTTGATTTCACGTCCCATTTCCTGACTGATAAATCCGAGTTTTTTGCCTTGCCCCTTGCCCGATTGCAGGGTTTCGAGGAAATATTTCAAGTGATTGTCTAGTCTATGTTTTTCTTCATTGATGTCTAGTTTCTCGATGTAGAAAATCATCTCTTGTTCAAATCTGTTTTTGTCGTAATCGAAATTGTCGATTTTGTTCAAAGCGTCGATTATCCGACCTTTTATCTTTTCGATGCGCTCTTTTTCATAAGGTTCTACCTCTTGTAACAAATGAGCTATGTTGGCGATTTTCTCTTCAAAAAGGTGTTGCAACATGGCTCCTTCCTGAATTCTGAACTCTTCCAATTGAGAGATGGCTTGGTCGACTGCTTTTCTCAAAGCGTTGAGTTCTACTTCGTCTATTTCCTGACTTTCGGAACTCATGACATCGGGCAGACGTAACAAGATGGAGAACCAATCGTCGGGCATCGCAATACCTAATTTGATCGAGGCTTCTTTGACTTGTTGGAAATAACCTTCCAAAACCGGAATATTTATTTGGGCAGAAGCTTCCTTGCCGATAGCTTCGCTGTATACGAAGAAGTCTACTTTCCCACGTTCCAGACGTTTGGCTATTTCGGATCGAATTTCCATCTCCATTTCCCTGTATTGCTGAGGAATACGGGTCGATAAATCGAGTTGTTTACTATTTAAGGATTTTATTTCAACAGTTATTTTTTTATGCGGTAATTCCACTACGGCTTTACCAAAACCGGTCATCGATTGTATCATAAGTCTGTAAATGTTTTTGCAAATTTAATCTTAATTCCGATGAGAAAGCAATAAATTGAAAAAAAAGAGCTAATTTTGTACACTCGTTAACGTTGATTACATCGTTGGTTTATCGCCTTTCCGACCGGATATCGGGAGATAAATCATACTTTACGGATTGAATTATGCCGAATATTATACATATAGAGACTTCTACGTCTGTTTGTTCCGCCGCCCTGTCTTCCGATGGTGTCGTTCAATGCCATTTCGAGAATTTCGAGGGGCCTTCGCATGCTTCGTTGTTAGGAGTATATGTAAAACAGATTATGGATTTTTCGAGAGATAAAGGAGTCAAGGTGGATGCGGTTGCCGTGAGTAGCGGTCCCGGATCCTATACGGGATTGCGTATCGGTGTTTCGGAAGCCAAAGGTCTTTGTTTCGGATTGAAAGTTCCTCTCATCTCAGTTCCTACGCTCGAACTTTTGGCTTGTACGACCATGTTTAGAAACTATTTTGAGGAAGATGTGTTATATTGTCCTATGATCGATGCCCGTCGCATGGAGGTCTATTCGGCTGTTTTCGATAATGCGTTGAATGATGTCGTTCCTGTCGGTGCGTATGTAATCGATGAGCATACTTTCTCGGACTTGTTGGACAATCGTCGGATTGTATTTGCGGGAAACGGCTCGACAAAATGTAAAGATGTGATTAAACATCGCAATGCCATATTTGTAGAAGGAATAGTTCCTTTGGCTACCGATATGTTGGCATTGGCCGAGCGTGCTTTCCGTAACGGGCAATTTGAAGACGTGGCTTATTTCGAACCTTTTTACCTGAAAGAGTTTATAGCCACGACTCCTAAAAATAAAATATTATAAAAGTTATATCAATAGAAATTATATGCAATATACTTCGGAATTGAAAAGACTCGTGTTGCCCGAATATGGCCGCAATGTGCAGCAGATGGTAGATCACTGCATGACCATAGAGGACAAAGCGGAACGTACCCGTTGTGCCAATACGATTATAAATATCATGGGGAATCTGTTTCCTCATTTACGGGATATCGAGGACTTTAAGCACAAATTGTGGGATCATTTGGCAATTATGTCCGACTTCAAGTTGAATATCGATTATCCGTATGAAATCATCAAAAAAGAAAATCTTCATACCGTGCCCGAGTCGGTTCCTTATCAGGCTTCTCCCATAAAGTATCGTCATTATGGGAAAATTATGGAAGAGATGTTGAAAAAGGCGGAGTCGATGCCCGATGGACCCGAAAGGAGTGCATTGGTTTCCATGCTGGCGAATCATATGAAAAAGTTGTTTTATCAATGGAATAAGGATTCGGTGGAAGATGAGAAGATTTTGAAAGATTTGCGGGAGTATACACATGGCGTGATTGATCTCGATGCATCCACATATCATTTGAGAGATGTGAGGGAACCGGTCGTGCAGCAGCGTAAATCAAAAAATAATTCGAAAAAAGCGGGTAAATAACCGCTTTTTTTGTATCTTTCACTCATTAACCTTAATAGAGAAAGAGAGTATGGCATCTTTTATTATTGAAGGCGGGCATCGCTTAAATGGTGATCTGATACCGCAAGGAGCTAAAAATGAGGCGTTGGAGGTTTTGTGTGCTACACTGTTGACCCCGGAAGAAGTGAAGATATACAATATTCCCGATATACTCGATGTAAATAATTTGATACAACTTTTGCGAGATTTGGGCGTGACGGTAAAACGCATAGGTCTGAATGCGTACAGTTTCAAGGCCGATAAGATAAATCTCGATTATCTCGATAGTGACGAATTTTTTCAAAAAGGAGCTTCTTTGCGGGGATCGGTAATGATTATCGGACCTCTTGTGGCTCGTTTCGGGTATGCCGTTTTACCGAAACCGGGAGGCGATAAAATCGGAAGACGCCGGTTGGATACCCATTTTCTCGGTATCCAAAAGTTGGGAGCTACATTTAATTATTGTTCCAAAGCCCAGCGTTATGAAATTAAAGCCGATAAATTGCGGGGTAGTTACATGTTGCTCGATGAAGCATCGGTTACAGGTACGGCAAATATTCTAATGGCAGCTGTATTGGCCGAAGGCGATACGACGATTTATAATGCTGCTTGCGAGCCCTATTTGCAACAACTTTCAAAAATGTTGAACCGTATGGGGGCGCATATCGAAGGTATCGGGTCTAATCTGCTCACCGTTCACGGGGTTTCATCGTTAAAAGGGTGTGAGCATACTATTCTTCCCGACATGATCGAAGTGGGTAGTTTTATCGGTATGGCAGCGATGACACGTTCGGACATTACGATTAAAAATGTATCGTATAACGATTTGGGAATTATTCCCGATAGTTTCCGACGGTTAGGGATAACCGTGGAACAGCAGGGCGACGATATTCATATACCCGAACATGAATGTTACGAGATAGAGACTTTCATCGATGGTTCGATTATGACTTTTGCCGATGCTCCGTGGCCGGGATTGACTCCCGACTTGTTAAGCGTATTCCTTGTTGTGGCGACACAGGCGAAAGGTAGTGTCTTGATTCATCAAAAGATGTTCGAGAGCCGTTTGTTTTTCGTAGATAAACTTATCGATATGGGAGCGCAAATCATTCTTTGTGACCCGCATAGGGCGGCAGTCATCGGTCAGGCTCACGCACACACGTTGAGGGCTACCAATATGGTTTCACCCGATATTCGAGCGGGAATAGCCATGCTTATCGCCGCAATGAGTGCCGAGGGTACAAGTCGTATTCATAATATAGACCAAATCGATAGGGGGTATCAAGATGTCGATAAACGACTCAATGCAATAGGTGCACGTATTACCCGTTTATAGATCGATGAAAGGGTGGTATTTTTGTGTTGTCGTGGCGGGATTGCTCCTGTCTTCTTGTTCGCAGCAAGTACAGGAGCGTGCCGACGGCGGGAAAACTTCCGATACAATAGTAACGGAAGTTCCCGTAGAGGAGACTTGCGATTCTACCGGATACCGTTTGTATCGGAAATATTTGGCTGCGATAGGAGAGAATCCTTCTTATTTTCAATGGAAGGATTTCCCAAAATATTTGGGGGCGGCGTATGTCGATGAAAAAGGTCATTTTGTGATACAAGTGCTTGGCGATTCGGCAAAAGCGAGGAAACAGATTGTCGAGGCCGTCGGGAGCGACGAGGTAACGGTTATTCCCCGACGAAATTCTCGGCAGTTATTAGATTCGTTGTATGCCTATTTGTGTGAGATACGCCGGTTCCGGGCCGATGAACCGACGGTTGCAGTGTTCGATACGGTTTGTTACGATGCCCGTGACAGTTGGACGATTTATGTACATGTCAAAGCTCTCGATTATACCATGCCCGAATATGTCGATAGCCTGTACCGGTATATCGGGGAGTTCCGAAAAAAAGTTTTACTTTCTCGATGGGTGCAGGTAGAGGGAAAATACACGGTTGTAACCGGTGTGGATTTGGACGAAATAAAAGTGAAAGAATGATTACAAGGGAAGAATTGATAAGGATAGGAAGGTTTAATAAGCCTCATGGAGTGAAAGGCGAGTTGTCTTTTACTTTTACCGATGATGTGTTCGACCGCACGGAGTGTTCTTATATCGTATGTGAGATAGATGGCATATTCGTACCGTTTTTTATCGAGGAATATAGGTTTAAGAGCGATACGACGGCTTTGATTAAATTGGAAGATGTAGATAATGAAGCGGATGCGCGTCCATTTACTTTACTCGATGTTTATTTCCCGAAGTCTTATTACAAAGAATCGAATGAAGATGAAGCTCCGGGAGATTACTTTATAGGCTTCACTGTGATCGATAGCGAGAAAGGAGAGTTGGGAAAGATTGTCTCGATCGATGATTCTACGGAAAATGTATTGTTTGAAGTGGAATATAACGGGCGATTGTTGCTTATACCGGCTGTCGATGAATTTGTTTGTGAAATAGACGAAGATAATCGCAAGTTGTATCTGAATATCCCCGACGGATTATTGGATTTGTAGTTCGAAAAATAATCGGTATGGAAACAAAAAAACGGGCTGTATAACAATTTATACAGCCCGTTTTTGGGAGGATAATACGAAAATCATATCTCGATGATTTCATGTTGTAAGGTTTGTGTGTCGAGCAGGAAAAGTTTCCCACTTAAAACTTCGCCATAGCCGGTAATGATTTTAATCACTTCTGCGGCTTCCATGCAGCCGATAATTCCTGGAATAGTGCCGATAACTCCTCCGGGACGAGCCGGGGGAATAACTTCGGGGCGGGGATAAAGATCACTGTATCGAGATCCGCCTCGGTAATTAAAGACGGAAACCTGTCCCCGAAATTCCGAAATGGACCCATATACATAGGGCTTTTTGAAGCGGGAACAGACATCGTCGATCAGATAACGGGTCGCAGCATTGTCGCATCCGTCGACAATGATATCGTAAGCGGAGACAAGTCGATTTGCATTGTCGGGGGTGAAGCGGTTAGGATAGGTCTCGAATCGAGTTGAACTGTTCAAAGCCGACAGTCTTCGACAAGCGCACTCGACTTTCGATTGTCCTATTTCTGCCTCGGTATAAAGAATTTGCCTTTGTAAGTTGCTTTTTGAAACGATATCATCGTCGATAAGTCCTATTTGTCCTACTCCGGCAGCGGTCAGATATAGAGAGATGGGAGAACCTAACCCTCCTATACCGACAATCAATACCTTAGCATTCTTCAATTTTTCCTGTCCTGCTTCCCCGATTTCGGGAATCATGGTTTGGCGGATATACCTTTCGTTCATCGATCGAATATTTTGTCCCAGTCTTTCCATACGACCTCATACCCCATAGCTTTGACAGCTTGTTCCACTTCGGCAGGTGTCCGTTCGTCGCTGACCGAAAATTGTTCTAACGCTTGCGGATAAGTGGCATAACCTCCCGGGTCGGTTTTCGAACCTGCGCTTATCGAAGTAGCTCCGAGAGTGGCGATGTGATCTCTGAATTTTGCGTTTTCTCGGGTGGATACGGAAATATCCACGTCGTGGTCGAAAATACGAAATGCAAAAATCAACTGTGCCAGCTCTTTATCCGTCATGATTACATTGGGCTGAAAATGACCTTCGGACGGGCGCATGCGGGGGAAGTTGACACTATATCGAGTTTGCCAATAGTGCTTGCGCAAGTATTGCAAGTGTATGGCCATCATGGTTACATCGGTACGCCAGTCTTCCAATCCGATGAGCACTCCCATACCTATTTTGTGTACACCGGCTTGTCCCATGCGGTCGAATCCGTTTACTCTCCATTCGAAGATAGATTTCATGCCTTTCGGGTGGTATACTTTGTACCGGTCTTTATGATAGGTTTCTTGAAAGCAGACCACGCCGTTGAGACCCGATTGGGTCAAGCGATAGTAATCTTCGCTTTTGAGGGGCATGACTTCTATCGATAGGTTCGAGAAGTAGGGACGTGCGATTTGTAGAGCTCGTTCCAAATAATCGACTCCGGCATCGCGTGGATTTTCTCCGGTTACGATAAGCAAATTCTCGAACGGTCCCATTTGACGGATTGCCCGGCATTCTTTTTCGATTTCTTTCTCGGTAAGAATAATTCGAGCGATGGGGTTATTGTGATTGAATCCACAGTAGACACAGTGGTTTGTACATGAATTGGTGATATAAAGCGGTACATACATCTGTATCGTTTTGCCGAAACGTTCTTGGGTATAGAGCCTGCTCAATGCCGCCATATGTTCTATATAGGGGGCGGCAGCAGGTGAGACGAGCGCCATGAAATCGTCGAGTTGTAAATGCTCTTTACCAAGAGCGATTTCGACATCACGACTCCGTTTCGAAGCTATGCAGGCAGTTATATCTTCCCAAGAATATTTTTCTAATTCACTGGAAAACATCTTTTTGTAATTTTTTTAAATCGTTAGTCGTTTAATGAGGGTTTTACATTTTTGCAATTCTTTCATGGTTAGTTCATGGTGCTGTTTGGTTCCGCCCTTTTGCAGGACACCTTGTACTGAAAATCCGCTCCATTTCAGAATTTCACGCAGTGCTTTTACCGTACCTCGGGTTTGGTTGAACCAGATATTGAAAGGCCATGGGGTGGAACCAGTGCTTACAATAACGGCCTTTTTGCCTTTGTGTAGGGGGAGGGGAAATCCTTTCGGACTTTCACCCATCAAGCCGTAGACCAGTCGGTCGAACAGGATTTTCAACTGTCCGCTCATGTTGCCCCAATAACAAGGAGATCCGATGACGAGGGCATCGGCCTCTACAATTTTGGCGAGGGTGCGTTGGGCATCGTCCTCTGGCAGGACGCAGTTATGGCGACTGCGGCAACTCATGCAGCCAGTGCAAGGGTGTATGTCTAACCGGCACACCGGTACGACTTCTACCTCGGCATGGTGTTGCCGAGCCTCGTTGGCCATCGTGTCCAAAATTCGGCTTATCAAGCCGTTGCTTCTCGGGCTTCCGTTTAGTATCAATATTTTCATATTACGTGTTTGAGTCATGAACAGGTTTATCATTCCTTTTCTATACAGTCGGTAATATCTTGCGACAGGCGCATGGCGCAGAAGTTTGGTCCGCACATGGTACAATAATTACCGTCGTGGAACGAGCCTTGTTTGTAGTATTCAAGGGCACGTTCGGGATCGAGTGCCAAATTGAATTGGTCTTTCCAGCGGAACTCATACCGGGCCTTGCTCATGGCATCATCGCGTATTTGTGCTCCGGGAAATCCTTTGGCAAGGTCGGCGGCATGTGCAGCTATTTTATAAGCGATAACACCGTTACGTACATCTTCTCGATCGGGTAATCCCAAGTGCTCTTTGGGGGTTACATAACAGATCATGGCTGTGCCTAACCACGCGATTTGAGCCGCTCCGATAGCCGATGTAATGTGGTCGTATCCCGGTGCGATGTCGGTCGTCAATGGGCCTAACGTATAGAAAGGAGCTTCGTGGCAACTGTTCAGTTCTCTTTCCATATTTTCTTTGATTTTGTGCATGGGGATATGGCCGGGACCTTCGATAATGACCTGTACATCATGAGCCCATGCTTTTGTAGTGAGTTCGCCCAACACATCGAGTTCGAGGAATTGCGAACGGTCGTTGGCATCGTGTATCGAGCCCGGACGCATACCGTCACCCAGAGAAATCGCTACGTCATATTGTTTTAAGATTTCACAGATTTCATCGAAATGTGTGTACAGGAAACTTTCCTGATTGTGAATGACGCACCATTTTGTCATAATAGACCCTCCGCGCGATACGATTCCGGTAAGTCGTTCGCCCACCAAATCGGCATGAGCTTTCAACACGCCGGCGTGAATGGTGAAATAGTCCACTCCTTGCTCGCATTGTTCGATGAGTGTGTCGCGGTAAATCTCCCACGACAGATTTTCGACTTTTCCATTTACTTTTTCAAGGGCTTGGTAGATGGGGACAGTTCCCACGGGGACAGGACAGTTTCGGATAATCCACTCGCGGGTTTCGTGTATGTGGTCGCCGGTCGATAGATCCATCAGTGTATCGCCCCCCCAGTGGCAACTCCATACGGCTTTGTCGATCTCTTCTTCTATACCCGAGGATAGCGCAGAGTTCCCGATGTTGGTGTTTAATTTGACCAAGAAATTACGGCCGATAATCATCGGCTCGGCTTCCGGGTGGTTGATATTCGCCGGAATAATCGCTCGCCCGGCGGCTATCTCTTGTCGCACGAATTCGGGTGTGATGTGGCTTTTAATGCCTAATTGTTCGTTTTGCAAGTTTTCCCGTATGGCGACATATTCCATTTCGGCCGTGACGATTCCCTGTCGGGCATAATACATTTGCGTGATGGCATGTCCCGGTTTGGCTTTGTAGGGAAGGGGAGTATTTTTGAACCGTATAGGGTCGAGAGACGGGTCGTCGCGACGGGCACGGCCGTATTCCGAGGTGATATCGTCTTGTCGCTCCACATCGCCTCGTGCCGTAATCCATGATTCGCGCAGACGTGGAAGCCCTTTGTCTATATCTACCGTAATATCGGGATCGGTATAAGGCCCACTGGTGTCGTATACATATACGGGAGCGTTGGGCGTGTGTATCCGTTTTCCGTTTTCTACGGTGACTGTGTCGGTGAGGTTTATTTTTCGCATCCCCACCTGTATGGGGAATAATTTCCCCGGAATATATATTTTTTCGGAACTGGGATAAGAATCTTTGATTATTTTTTTTGTGTCCATATTACTTCTGTGTTTAATCTAAGAAAGAGGTTAACGGGCTGCTGGCTTGTGCAAAATGGTATTGTGCGCCTAATCCGGCTTCGTATGCTCGGCGGCCGGCTTCGACAGCCTGTTTGAATGCGATAGCCATTTCTACGGGATTCCCGGCGACGGCGATAGCCGTATTTACCAACACAGCATCGGCTCCCAGTTCCATAGCTTCTGCGGCATGGGAAGGAGCACCTATCCCAGCATCGACGATGACAGGTACATTACTTTGTTCGATGATAATTTGCAAGAAGTCGCGAGTGCGCAATCCTTTGTTAGTGCCTATTGGTGCGCCTAAGGGCATTACGGTGGCAGCGCCGACTTCTTCGAGCCGTTTACAAAGTACGGGGTCTGCTTGAATATAGGGAAGTACCACGAATCCCAGTTTTGCCAGTTGTTCGGTAGCTTTCAAGGTTTCCACAGGATCGGGTAGGAGATATTTGGGATCGGGGTGGATTTCGAGTTTAACGAAATCGGTCCCGAAACATTCTCTGGAAAATTGAGCTGCGAGTACAGCCTCTTCGGCATTGCGTACTCCCGATGTGTTAGGTAGAAATTGTACTCTATTGCGGTCGATGTGTGTCAACATATCGTCTGTGGCTTCTTGGGTCATGTTGATACGTTTCATGGCCACGGTAATCATTTCGGATCCGGAGGCTTCGATGGCTTTTTCCATTAGTTCATTCGAACTGAATTTCCCGGTTCCTACGAATAAGCGGGAGGAAAATTCCCGTCCTCCGATAATTAATTTGTTCATGCTTTACGATATTTATTTAATAGGTCTATTATTTTTTTAGTTTCCTTTTCAGGATTTTCGGCTTGCAAGATCGTTCCCGATAAAGCGATTCCCGACACTCCGGTTTCCATGATAGCCGGAATATCGTCGGCTGTGATACCTCCGATGGCGACCACTGGGATTTTCAAGTCGTTCGTCCGGTATTGTTCCATGATTCGGGCATAACCTTCGAGGCCGAGGATAGGACTCAGGTTCTTTTTTGTCTCGGTATATCGGAATGGTCCCAAGCCGATATAATCGGCATCTTGCCGGACTAATCCTTGTATGTCTTCAAAGGTATTCGCCGTTCCTCCGATAATGTATTTCTCGCCGATAAGCAGGCGAGCTTCGGAAACAGGCATGTCGAGCTTTCCCAGATGAACGCCGTCTATGTCGAGGTCGGCCGCCAGTTGGGCATAATCGTCGAGGACGAGTATGGCTTCATGTTCTTTACAGAGCGGAATGAGTTGCTGGGCGGTTTGCCTGACAGCTTCGATAGGAGCATCTTTCATACGGAGCTGTATCCATTTGCAACCTCCGTTCAAGGCGGCGACTGCTCCCTCTATGATTCCGAATCGGGGTGTCTGGTGGGTAATGAATTGTAACATATTTTGTTCGTATTAATCGTTTCTTAATCGGGTAAGTTGTCGAATAACCCCTGCAATGGTCGGTTCCTGCCATAGGAAACCGAGTACGGCGATCCCTCCGAAATTCCAATCCTTTATAGCAGTTTTCTTTTCGGGGGTGATACCGCCTAAGGCAATGACTTTCTCGTTGATAACGCCTTCTTTCCCGGCCTTAGTCAGTTGTTCGGGCGAGAATGCGGAACGGTATCCCTTTTTCGATATGCTGTCGAAGATGGGGCTCAAAAACAGATAGTCATATCGTTGTCCGTCCGTCAGTTCCTCGATGGAATGGCAAGAGCGGGATAGGGTGGGGATATAGTCGTTCGACAGAGGTCGGTAATGCGGATTCCTTCCATTGAGATGAACACCGGCAAGCCGGTATTTTTCCGCCAGTTCGAAATGGTCGTGAAGTACTATTCGATCGTAATAGCGGGGAGGAATCGAGAGTAACAGTTGCTCTGTTTTTTCTCCGGAATACTTCGGTTTGCGGAGGTGGATTAAATCCAATCCGTTGTCGAGCAGGGCGGTGATTAAGCGGTTTTCCTGTTCTATGGGGTGTTCCTCTGTAATGCCTATATATTTCATTTCGAGAAATCCGTTCGTTATCCTCCGAATGTAGCCCGGATAATCGTTATCTTGTTCCCATCGGTTAAAATCCGATCGTTCCATTCATTTTTGGGAACCAGCTTGTTGTCGATGGCGATAGCCGTACCTTCGATGGCGATTTGTTGCATATCGAGTAACTCTTTTACGGAAATGTTGTCTTGGACTTCTATTTCCTTTTGATTAATATAGATTTTCATCTTTAATCGGGTTTAATGGGGTTAAAACACGAGGAGCGAAAAAATGGTTTACCGAACCATGACCGCTTCCTATTGTAATGTCGGCTCCGGTCTGTAAAGCTTGGGTGAGATATTTTTTGGCGAGGGAAACGGCATCGGTCAACCTGTGTCCCAACGCCAAATAAGAAGCGATTGCAGAAGAAAAGGTACACCCTGTTCCGTGTGTATTCCGGGTAGAAATGCGGGGTGAGGTGTAGCGAACAGGAACAGAATTGGGCATAAAGAGTATGTCGCAGGATTCTGCTCCTTTCAAATGTCCTCCTTTCACGAGAACGGCACGACAACCGGCTTGAAATAGTCTGTTGGCTGCTTTTTCCATATCTTTCTCACTGTCGATGGCAAGTCCGCTCAGTATCTCGGCTTCGGGAATATTGGGAGTGATGACTGTCGCCTGTGGCAACAATAGTGTTTTAACAGCAGAGATAGCTTCTTCCTCGATTAGCCGACAACCCGAAGTAGAAACCATAACCGGATCGAGCACGATATTCCGTAACGGATAACGTTGTAGGCAATCGGCAATCGTTTCGATGGTCGCGCGAGAGTATAGCATGCCTAATTTAACGGTTGTACAAGGTAGGTCGTCGAGTACGGCTTCGATTTGTTGCCGCACGATATCGGGTTCGATACCTTGTATGTCCCTCACTTCGCAGGTGTTTTGTGCCGTAATGGCCGTGATAGCCGATGTGCCGAACACCCCGATGGCCGACATGGTTTTCAAATCGGCTTGTATTCCGGCTCCTCCACTGCTGTCCGAACCGGCTATTGTCAATACGACAGGATAAGTTTTCATACGGTTTGTTTCATTTAAGGGGATGCACATAAAACCGTATTGAAAAAGATAGAACTATGAACAATTCCTGCGCCGGCATTATCCGTATCAGGTTCATAGGGTATAATCTCAGCCGCTTTTAGGCACCCCTTTGTTTGTGAACAAAGGTATGGATTATTTTCTTACAGCTGATATTTCTTAATATAAATTAATGAAGATATGCTTATTCGAATAAGACGATAGAGGCGTTTTTTAAGGGGGGCATGTTTTGTTTTTGAAGAAAGATTCTTTTTCCCCGAAAAGCTGGTTTCGATTGACCGAACCAAGTTGCTTTCGGGTCGTATTGGACGAAAAAGAGCATCTCTGGTCTGAGGTGGATTTTCATATTAGGCATATTTCCTGTATATTTGCCTACATATAATAAATATTAGTGTAAAGATTCATGATGAGTGTTTTGTTTTTACTTGTGGGTTTGGGCTTAATCCTGTCTGGTGCTAATTTTTTGACCAATGGAGCGGCTGCATTGGCCAAAAGGTTTAACATATCGTCGCTGGTAATAGGTCTAACTATCGTGGCCTTTGGAACTTCGGCTCCCGAGTTGACAGTTAGTATCGTATCGGCTATTAATGGGAGTGCCGAACTTTCTATCGGGAATGTTGTGGGCAGTAATATTTTTAATATTTTGATGATCGTGGGTGTGACAGCAGTTGTTGCTCCTATAACAATAACCAAAGGAACATTGACAAAAGAAATACCACTCGCCATTCTCTCGTGTGTGGTTGTCTTAATTTGTGCTAACGATGTGTTTTTGGAAACCGGTACGGAGAATATACTGAATAGGGCGGACGGTTTGCTTATGCTTTGCTTTTTTGCCATATTTCTCGGGTATACGTTTGCTATCGCACACGATAATACAGGAGAAGAACAAGCTGAAATTAGACCGTTATCTACATGGCGTTGTTTATTGTATATCGTTGGAGGGCTTGTCGCTTTGATTTTCGGTGGTCGGCTTTTTGTCAATGGGTCGAGCGAGATAGCCCGGTCGTTGGGAGTAGGAGAGTCTGTTATAGGATTGACTCTTGTTGCTATGGGGACTTCTCTTCCTGAATTGGCTACTTCGGTGGTAGCTGCTTTGAAAAAAAATCCTGAGATTGCTATCGGGAATGTGATCGGATCCAACCTGTTCAATGTCTTTTTTGTATTGGGCATGAGCGCTACTATTACTCCATTACCCTTGGGTGGAATAACGAATGTCGATTTATTTTATTTATTAGCGGTTTCTTTGTTGTTGTTCTTTGCCGGGAGATATTATAAGGTACGTACGATTACTCGGGTGGAAGGTGTATTTATGATTTTTGCTTATGTAGTTTACACAGGATACTTGATATATATGCTGTAAATACTATATTAAGTTGCATTCGGTAATATTCAAAAATGAAAGAGAGACTGTGTTGTATAAACTGTTGTCTGGTGGTTTCTGAACTATACATAAATGTCAGGTGTTTTTATGTAATTATTAAATATTTTTAATTTCTGTTTTTCGCTGATTTATTTAATATTAGATAAATAATTTGTAAGCTGCTCAATACTATATATTTATCTGGCTTTTTGTAGAATGAGAGCATTTTTTGTAAGATTTCATTGTGTTTTTTAAGAAATGTAGCTACCTTTGCGAAAAATGTGAAGTCAGAGTACTTAGCATAATATGCAGATATGTTTGAATCATTCTGTTGTTATTTATCCTGTTCTTCACAGAAAAGTAAATGTAATTCTTCTGAAATTGATAGTTTATAGTAATCTATCTCTTGTATGAAGCGTTATATTTATTTACCCTTCCAATAATGATTATCCACTGAGATAGGGATGGGTCAAAGAGGGGTTATAAGTGATTCTTAGAGCCGGGAAAAGCTTTCTTTTCGGTGTCCCCCAGTAGTATAGAGGCGTATATTTAAGGAATGCATAAAAAATAAAGTAATTTCTTTCGCCTGAGATTTTGGGTTAACAGATAGGAGTGATTTCTTTCATAGTGGGGGGCGTTAGTGGATAAAGATATTTTTGCATAGAATTGGGTCAATATGTTGAAAAAATTGGGTTTATTAGTATTGAAAATGATGAATTAAATCTAATATTTTATGGGTTATATTTCGATTTTATTGTTGTCATTTTTTATTAGTTTGGGATTTTCTATTTTTATTATTCCAAGAATTTTATTGATATCGTTTAAAAAGCATTTATTCGATATGCCAGATGAACGAAAAGTACACAAGGGTATAATACCTCGTCTGGGAGGTGTTTCGTTTTTTCCTGCCGTTATTTTTACTCTTTCTTTGATGATAGGGCTGAATAGAATTTACGGGGAGGAATTGTTTCCCTCTATTATCGGAGTGAGTGATACGTCCGTTCTATCTTTTGGGTTGAGTAGTTTATTGCTGTTGTATTTGACAGGTATTACCGATGATTTGATCGGAGTTCGCTATCGTCAGAAATTTATTGTTCAAATATTCTGTGCCATTTTGTTGGTGTCTTCGGGGTTATGGATCAATAATCTTTATGGAATCTTCGGAATTTATGAATTACCTCCGGTAGTGGGACTCCCGTTTACTGTATTTACTATTGTTTTTATTACTAACGCTATAAATCTGATAGATGGAATAGATGGGCTGGCTTCTGGATTGAGCGGAATAGCATTGTTATTTTTTACTATATTGTTTATTTATCAGCGGGAATGGCTGTATGCGGCTCTCGCTATCGTAACTTTGGGAACAATTATTCCGTTTTTTTATTATAATGTTTTCGGAAATCCAAACCGAGGTAGAAAAATTTTTATGGGTGACACCGGATCGTTGACTATTGGTTTTATATTGAGCATTTTGGCGATTCGGTTCAGCATGTATGATAATGCAGTGTTACATCGAGTTCCCGATGCTATCGTAGTTGCTTTTTCTTTGCTGATTACACCGGTATTTGATGTCGTTCGGGTAATTTTGCATAGGGCACGTTTCGGTAAAAACATTTTCAGTCCTGATAAAAATCATATTCATCATAAATTTTTAGCATTAGGATTTTCGCATCGAGCAGCTATGATTACGATATTGTTAATCTCTGCTGGCTTTGCAGCCATGAATTTGTTGTTATTGACTCGTATAAATATAAATTTATTATTATTTTTAGACATTTTTATTTGGACCATTATGCAACTTTATCTTACTAAAAAGATTAATAGGAAAGTGGCTGGTTCAAAGGCTTGATATGTTAAATTGTTATTTTAGACAAATGAAATATATTTCGAAAATTCTCTTGGCTGTGATACTTGTAGGTTTGGTATCATGTGTGCCTTCTAAGAAAATGGTTTATTTGCAAGGAGCCGATGGCTTGGAGCAATCCCCTCAAACCATAGCACAAGACTATGAATTAAAGATTGTCCCGGACGACCAGTTACTCATAACAGTGAGTAGTAAAGATGGTGAGTTGCTGGAAATATTCAGCAATAGTCAGGTATTAGGTAGTACGGGGGCATCGACCACGATACAGGAAACTGTCGGTTTAAGGGTCGATAAGGACGGGAAAATAGAAGTTCCTATTTTGGGTGAGATGCAGGCCGGTGGATTATCGAGAAGAGAGTTGGCCGATGCCGTCGAGAACAAGCTCATCGAGGGGGAATATGTAAAAGATCCTGTGGTGAATGTACAGATAAAGGGATTTAAGGTTTCGGTAATGGGTGAAGTAAACAGTCCCGGTGTGCAAACTATATCGGGAGACCGTATTACGCTTCTTGAAGCCTTGACTATGGCAGGTGACTTGACTCCCTCGGGAAAACGGGATAATATATTGGTAATACGCGAGGACGGAGACCAACGAAAAACTTATACCGTGGATTTAACTTCGGGCGAAAAAGTATTGGAATCACCTTGTTATTATTTAAAGCAGAACGATGTAATCTATGTGCAGCCTAATAAATCGATAGGAGTGAAAGGTAGCTCGACCTTGTCGTTTATTTCTGCCGGTAGTAGTATTATATCTCTTGTAGCATCGGTGCTGTCTATTGTGTCTATGATTATTGTGTTAAAAGATAAGTAACATCTCTATATGGAGCTCATTCAAGAAACTAAGAACGATAAGAAAAATGAAGGAGGGGTAACCCTGCGGGATATTGTCGAGTTGGTATTCGATAATTGGTATTGGATTGTGCTATCGGTCGTTATATGTATGTCGGTCGCATGGTTTTATTTAGCTATGCAAACACCGTTATACAAGAGAAGCGCGGTAATGTTAGTGAAGAGCGAAAACAAATCGGGAAACGATATGTCGGCTGTTCTTGAATTAAATGGGGGCATATCGGGTAGCGGAGTCGAGAATGAAATCTATATTTTGCAGTCGCATCAATTAATGCGTGAAGTTGTCGGACGCTTACATTTGGACGTCACTTATCAGGTAAAAAATTGGTTGCACTATGATCAGTTGTATGCCGAGTCGCCTATTCGGGTGAATTTCTTAGATGCTTATACGGCTCCGGTTTCTATGGAAATTAAGCCCTTAAATGGGAATCGTTTTTTACTGAATCAACTCAAAATAGGTACGAAGAAAAGTGACAACGAAGGCCAAGAGTTTTTGTTCGGTGATACTATAATTTCCGCAGCCGGTCGATTTATTGTAGAGGATATCCCCGATAAAATATCGGCCTATTATAATGTACCGGTCGAAGTATCTCGTATAGACTTGAATACTGCGGCAAATATTTATCATTCGTTTATTTCGACCTCTTTGGCCGGAGAACGTACGACATTGGTACAAATAAACTGCGTGGACTCGAATATCTCGCGTGCCGAGGCTATATTAAACGCTTTGATCGATGTTTATCGGGAAACGATTATCGAAGATAAAAACCGCATTGCGACCAGTACGGCTAAATTTATTAATGAACGAGTCGAAATTATCAGTAAAGAGTTGGGTGATGTAGAGAATGAATTGACCGATTTCAAGCAAAAGAATCGCATTGTCAGTATAGATGCAGCGGCCACTCAATTTATGAGCGAAAGCAGTAAGATGAGAGACGAATTGGTGCAGCTGGAAACCGAGTATGCCGTCGCCCGGGCGGTAGAACGTTATTTGACCGATAATGAACATAGTAAGCAGTTGATACCCAATGTATCGGGGGTAGGGGATAGTGGCTTGCAAAATCAGATAACGACCTATAACGAGATTCTGTTACAGAGAGAAAGATTAGCCGCTAATTCGGGTGAGAATAACCCTTTGGTAAAAGATTTAGACAATAATTTAGCCGCGGTAAGAGTCAATCTTACAGCCTCGATGGATAGTTATCTGTCTACACTGAAACTAAAATTGAAAAAGGCCCGGGAGGTCGAGTCGCAAACTCTCGACCATATCGAGTCGGTCCCTCAACAAGAGAAAAAGGCTTTGGGTATTATACGTCAGCAAAGTATTAAAGAGTCGTTGTATACATTCTTGCTGAATAAACGAGAAGAGAATGCTTTGCAGTTGGCTATTACCGAGGCCAATATACGGGTGATTGAGTCACCCTTCGGTTCGTCGGCGCCCGTCGCCCCGGCTCGCAGAATGTTATTGATGGGAGCCTTTATCGTGGGACTCATTATACCGTTGGCAATACAGCTTTTGCGATTACTGTGGAACACCGGTGTGAGGGGGCGTAAAGATATTGAGGATTATACGTCGATGCCTATATTGGGCGAAATTCCTTTAATGAAAGACCGAGATGGAGAACAAGCCATTGTCGTGGAAGAGAATAAGACCAGCAGTGTAGCCGAGTCTTTCAGATTATTACGGTCCAATATGGATTTCGTTGCTCCTCAGGCACGGGTCGTTATGTTTACGTCTACTATGCCGGGCGAGGGAAAAAGTTTCGTTTCCCGCAATTTTGCCGTAACATTGGCTATGACCAATAAAAAAGTGGTTTTGCTCGATATGGATTTGAGAAAACGCACATTGAGTAAAACATTAGATCTGACTACGAAAAACGGCGTGTCGACTTGGCTTTCCGGGAAAAACAACAGTGTGTCCGAGCTCGTTCAGTCCAGTAACATTCATGCGATGTTCGATATCATCTCGGCCGGTATTGTACCTCCCAATCCTTCGGAATTGTTGATGAGCGATCGATTACCCGTTTTGGTGGAAGAGTTGAAGAAACAATACGATTATATTATATTGGATTGCGTGCCGGCATTAGTCGTAGCCGATTCTTCTATCATTGGTCGAGTCGCCGATCTTACGATCTATGTAATCCGTAACGGAATGTTGGATCGCCGTTATTTGCCGGAATTGGAAAAACTCTACCGGGAGAATAAATTCAAGAACCTTACGGTCGTCATCAACGGTATCGAAATGGAGAGCAAAAAGTATGGATACGGTTACGGCTATGGTTATGGATACGGTTACGGCTATGGAGTGGAACATGGAAGAAAGAAAAAACGTAATGTCATCTATAAAATTGCTCATAGAATAGGACGGATTTTTAGGGGGTAAATTTATCTGTCTTTTACCTCTTGCTTTGAATCCTGTTGGTACTTTAATGCTATTGCTTATTACCCATGATGAGATAGAGGGAAAACAATAGTTTAAGCGTGGATTTGTAAAATAGAATTGAAAATAAAACTGCTCCTGCTTCGATGTAAATCCAAGACAGGGGAGACGCTGGAAGAAACGATAGTTTCAGAGGAAAAGGGTTAAGTCTTTCTTCCGGTAATAATAAAAATAGAATATCTTTATATTATATGCCTCAACAAGAATCGCGGGTCAAAAAATCATTGTTGAATGCAAGGGTCAATCTCATATTCTATTTCCTGACTCTTATTCTCTCGTTCTTCTCCCGGAAGATATTTCTCGATACGCTGGGAGCTGATTTTGTGGGACTCACCGGCACGTTGCAAAACCTGCTCGGGTTTCTTAATTTGGCAGAATTGGGGATAGGAAGCGCCATAGGTTATGTGCTTTATAAGCCCCTATTCGAGCACGATGAAGGAAAGATCAACGAGATTATCTCTGTGTTCGGTTACCTCTATCGTTGGATTGGTTTTATTATCTTGGGTGCAGGCATTGTACTGGCTTGCTTTCTTCCGTTGATATTTCCCAATACGGAGTTCGAAATGGGGATTATCTTTTTTGCCTATTTTTCGTTCTTGGCCTCCTCGTTAATCGGTTATTTTGCCAACTACAAACAAACACTCTTGGGAGCCGACCAAAAAAATTATATGGTCACCGCCTATTTCCAAACAGCAAATATTATAAAGGTTCTCATTCAAATGGCTTCGGCCTACTATATCGGCAGCTACTATCTGTGGGTTGCCATTGAATTAACCTTCGGCATCATCTATTCTTTCATATTGAATTGGAAAATCAATCAGGTTTACCCGTGGCTTCGCAGTGAAGTGCGTCAAGGCAAGCAGCTTTTCAAAAAATATCCCGAGGTGATGAAATACACCAAACAGTTGTTTGTTTATAAAATTTCTTGGCTGATTCGATTTCAGTCCCAAAATATTTTAATATATTCTTTTTCATCTTTGAAGATGGTTGCGTATTATGGAAATTATAGTATAATTTTTGATAAGTTGCTATTTTTATCAGGGAATATATTTAATAGTATTTCTGCAAGTATTGGAAATTTGATCGCGGAAAATAATAAAGAAAAAATTTTCCAAACTTATTGGGAGCTGTTTAGTATAAGGTTTATTTTTACGAGTATAATAGCTTTTTCTTTATATGTATCAATGCCATATTTTATATCTTTTTGGCTCGGGCCAAAATATATATTGACACATACAGTATTTTTATTGATGGTTATTTCATTATTTTTTGATCAGATAAGATCCATTACAGATCAATTCCTTTTTGGGTATGGTCTGTTTTATGATGTATGGGCTTCTATTTTAGAAGCTGTAGTTAGCATAAGTGTATCTATTGTATGTGGATATTGTTGGGGCTTAGAAGGTGTTATTTGTGGTAATATTTCTAGTAATGTATTTATTGCACAGGTATGGAAGCCTATATTTCTTTTTCGGAAAGGGTTTAATATGAAACCCCAATATTATTATACGAATTTAATTATCTATGTTGTTTTATTATGTATTAGTTTGTATATTTCTTTATATCTAATTAATAATATATTAACGAGTCCTAATAGTTTAATTTCTTTTGTCTTTTATGTTTTGATATGTGTAGCAGTGTTTGGATTTATATTAATTTCTTTTTTATTGCTATTTACAAGTGGAACAAGAAATATTTTTAGAAGAATTTTTAATCTTAAAATTTTTGTGAGATGACGCCTAATTATCGATTATTGGATATAAAATATCTAATAACAAAAAAGATTCCATTAATTGTTTTAGGAAAGATAAAAAGGAATCTACTTCCTGTTTATTATGTGAGATGGTCTAATAATTTTGGAGATTTATTAACTCTGATGATTTTGAAATATTATGGTTTTACTCCTGTTTTTTCATATCAGAAACGAGCAAAGTGTGTGGTTATAGGAACCATATTAGAGTTAATCCCATTTGATTTTAGTGGCTATATTTTAGGTTCTGGGTGGACGAGGTCTAGAAAGGGAAATTTTCCCAATGCCATTTTTATGGGTGTTAGAGGTTTCTTGACTAAGGAATATTTAGATATAAAAGACGATGTTTGTATTGGAGATCCAGGACTTCTTATAAGTGAAATTTATCCATGCTCGAAATTAGAAAAGAAATATAAGTTAGGAATTATTCCTCATGAAAGTGAGATAGAAGATAGCAGACTGAAAAAAATAAAAAATAGATTAGGAAATAAGTGTATCATTATTAGCCCTAGAAATAGGAATCCTCAGAAAGTGTTAGAATTAATAAATTCGTGTGAGTATATAGTCTCTTCTTCTTTACACGGTTTGATTGTTTCAGATAGTTATGGAATTCCGAATGGTTGGATTAAGATTAATGAAATAGATGATAGCAAAGATTTTAAATTTTATGATTATTACTCATCCTTAGGTGAAACATTAATACCTTTTCAAATTAATGGAAATGAGTTCATTGAAGACTTTATAAATATATGTAGAATTCCTCAAATTGTTAAAATAATGAAAATTAGAGAAAAATTAAATCGGATGTTTCTAAATTTTAAAATAGATATACATAAATGAGACCAACTATTTTTTGTCTAATGCCTGTAAAAAATGAGGAGTGGATTATAGAAAGATCTCTTTCTTCTGCGAGTATTTGGGCTGATAAAATCATTGTTTCAGATCAAGGTTCTACGGATAGGACTGTTGAGATTGCCCGGAGATTTCCAAAAGTAACTTTATTGGATAATTCTAAATTAGAAGAATTTAACGAGCAAGAAATGAGGGCTCCTTTATTTGCTGAAGCTAGAAAATATTCAGGAAAAAAACTCCTTATTTCTTTAGATGCAGATGAGATATTCACGCCAAATTTTGATAGTCCAGAGTGGAATTCTATGTTGAATGCAGAGGAAGGAACACGATTTATATTTAATTGGTATCATATATTACCGGATTATGAAAATGTTTTTACAACAATTTATAATACTTGTGCATTTATGGATGATGGCAGTGAGTATAATGTTGGATTAATTCATGTTCCAAGACAGCCAATTCCAGTTCGCCCTGTTTTGCAGATAAAATTAAATGATATTTCGATATTACATTTTCAATTTATAAATTGGGAAAGAATGGAAAGGAAACACATTTGGTATCAGATGTATGAAAGAATTTTTTATCCTAAGAAAAGTTGTATTTCTATTTATAGGGGACTTCACTATGATAAGTATTTTTTAGAGAGATATAAAAAGATACCATTAAATAGAGAATGGATAGATGGATACAAGACTTATAAAATAGATATTACGACAGTTCATTTGGTTCCTTGTTATATATGGGATGAAGTTATTATAAAATATTTAAATACATATCCTAAAAAATATTTTAATAGGATAGACATGTGGAATATTAATTGGGTAGAAAAAATTGATAAAAATGTATCTTTTGAAAAAACTAAATTTGAAGATAAAAGAACAGTTTTAGATAAAGCATTAATGTATTATTTGAGAAGAACTCAAGGTCGGAAGGATACTTTAGGAATAAAGATTATTGATAGGATATTAAAATTTCTATTTAGATGAAACGGCTGCTCATTGATATAAATTCGATTATTCCTTATTATACAGTTGGCTTTGTTACAGGAATAGGTCGCTCTACACTTGAATTATTAAAAGCGCTATCAAAAGTTGAAGATATTCCTTTTGAAATAGTTTTATTCTCTCAAAATACGCGAGGTGTAAAGGCTAAGAAGGATTTCTCATTTAGATATTTGCATTTTTATATGCCATATCGGAAATTTTTTAAAAAGATATCCAGTATACTACAATTGAAACGATGGTTTTGTAGATATGATCTTATTCACATGCCTAATAATACAGATCTGGAAGAAAATGAACGGAAGGTTATTTATACGATACATGATTTAATAGTGTGTCGTTATCCTGAAATGTGGGGAGTAGAGAATGACTTGTCTTTTTTTGTTAAGTTGAAATTTTCGTTAAGGAATTGCAAAGCAATAGTAACTTGTTCGGAATCCTCAAAAAGAGATATTATAGATTTTTCCGGAGTTCCCGAAGATAAAGTTATATCAATACCATGGGGTATTAATAGGGAGAAATTTAGACCTGTAAAAAAGTCTGATTTTATTAAACGTGTGGGGATATCTTCGTTGTATTATTTTTCGGCTTCATGTAATCACCCTCGTAAAAATTTATCTCTCATATTGCAAGCCTATCGTGATTATTATGAGAAAGGTGGAGTAGGTCAATTAGTTTTGTTGAATCCAAATAAAGCCGAGATGATAGGATTTGAAGATTTGATGAGGAGTAAAAGGATAATTGTCTGCCGATGTATTTCTGATGAAGAGTTAGTAGAGCTGTATTCTCATGCTCAATGCTCGATTATTGTATCGGAATATGAAGGCTTTGGGCTTCCTATTTTAGAATCTTTGGCATGTCATACCATGGTACTTTCAGCCGCTAATAGTAGTTTGGTGGAAGCAGGAGGGAATGTTGTGGATTATGTCGAGTCGTTAAGTGTGGAGGCGATAAGTCGAAAAATGTTGAAGTATGATAAAAAGGAAAAGTATGAAACAATAGATATAAAAAAAATAGAATCTCATCTGAATAATTTTACGTGGGAAAAATGTGCTGAGCGGTATATTAATTTTTATAGAAAACAATTGAGCATATAATATTTATGACTTTTTCAATCGTTATACCCACTTACAATGGTGCTGATTTTATTGAGCAGGCATTGCTTTCGGCATTGAATCAGAGTCGACCTGCCGATGAGATAGTCATATCTGATGATAATTCTTCTGATGATACGCTTGCTATTTGCCAAAAATATACTGATCGGATAAAGATTTATCGGAATTTGCAAGGGCCGTCAGGATTTGTGAACGGTTGGAATCATGCAATAGAAAAAGCTACCGGAGAGTATATTTCAATTCTTCATCAAGACGATTTGTTAGCTTCCACTTTTTTGGAAGAAGTCGAAAAAGCATTAGCTGTTTATCCTGATGTGAAACATTTATTTGCTCCGTGTAATTATATTGATGGAGAGGGTAATAGTTTGCAAGAACCCGATTATTGCACGGGTGAAATAAAACGGTATACAGGAATAGAGTATGTGAGAGCTTATCAGACAATAGGTCATCCGCATATACATCGTTGTCCCGGAGCGGTAACCCATAGAGATATTTTTAAAGTTTGCCAGTATCGGGAAGAAGCGGGTCATATAGCCGATGATGATTTTTTTTATCGGGTAGGACAATATACCGATGTGGTAGGGATATTGAGTCCTTTGGCTTCGTATCGGCTACACAATAAATCGGAGACCGGGCATTTGAAAAACATGCAATTGGTTCAGCGATTGGCACATGATTATATATTTCAAGTAAAGCAGTGGATGGGGTGTGATTTTATGGGAGAAAAGGAGTTTGAATATTTTTGTTCTCTTGCTGCCCGTTTTGCTTTTGAAGAATACTATTATGGAGTTAAATATAAGCAGTGTACTTGGGAAAAGGAGGGTAAAGACTATATGGAATATTTAAAATTACAGGATATAAAAATTTTAATTAAGTATAGACTTTTTCTTTTGTTAACTTCATTTTTTGGAAAAAATCTTTTATCAAAATTGTTAAAATGACTATCCTCATTTGCATACCTTGTTTGATGACTGGTGGAACGGAGATTCAGACGTTGAATCTCGTACAGGCACTTGTTGCCGGAGGACATCGGGTAGTGACGACATGCTATTTCGAATATAGCGATGATATGGTCGTTCGATTTCGAAAAGCCGGTAGCGAAGTGGTATGTCTGAGTTCTGCCGGAACGCGAGTGAATGGTTGGCGGGGAATACTTTTTTTATACAAAGGATTACGCAGGGTATTGAAGCAGTATAAGCCCGATGTAGCACATGTGCAATATATGGCTCCGGGTGCTATTCCTATTCTGTTGTTGCGATGGTTAGGTGTACGTCAGATTATTACCACGGCACATACGGCAGCCGATATCTATCCTAATTTACGGCTGGTACATTTTATTCAACGACATTGTGTGCGGGCGTTTACATGTATTACCGAGCTGGCCGAGCGATCTTTCTTCGGGACATCTCGATTGTATAATGAGAATACTCCTTTGAACAAACGCAACCATTTTACGATTTATAATGCGTTGCCTCCCGGCTTTTCTATTGTGAGAGAGAATAGGAGCTTTGTTCGCCCAATCACGATAGGGGTTGTCAGTCGGTTAGAAGAGATTAAGGGTATGGATTTGGTTGTTCCGGCATTTGCACAGGTGAAAAAGCGATATCCCGATACCCGATTGGTGATTGTGGGGGACGGTTCTTTGCGGACGAAAATGCAACGACAGGCACAAGAGTTCGATGGTACCGAATATGTCGAGTGGGCAGGTCGTCAACCGCAGGAGAGATTGACGGAGTGGTATCGCCGCATGGATATCGTGCTGATGCCCTCCCGTAGCGAAGGGTTTGGACTGACGGCTATCGAGGCAATGGCAAACGGTTGTGTGGTGGTCGCTTCCCGAGCGGGAGGATTGCCCGAAGTTGTTCAAAATGGAGAAGTCGGACTGTTGCACGAGGTGGGTTCAATCGACGATATGGCAAATAAAATCATATCGCTGATCGCGACTCCTGAGTTGTTGCAAAAATATTCATCAGAAGCGATACGGTATGTTCATAGGTATAGTTTCGAACGCTATTCTCAGTTGTTTAATGATTTGTATAAAAGATTGATAACTACTAAGCGGTAAATATGTATTTACTCAACTACATATATTTTCTTATTATCACTCTGTTGGGATTGAAGTTCTTGACGATGAAACGGGGAGTGATGGTCAACCCGCTGAATCGGGAGCAGAAAATGGTGATGGACGGCCCGGAGATGTTTTGGGTGTTGACTTTTTCTACCGGATTATTAGCACTATCGGCTCCCGGAGCATTAGATTTAATGGCTATCCGATTGATGGTTTTGGAGGTCTTTTGCATAGTGGGCCTGTTTATTTGTAAGCGATCTCCGCAATGGAGCCCGGCCATAGTACTTTATTTGTTATATATTGTTTGGTTAGTAATCGGGTTGGGTTATTCTCCGGCTCCCGGATATGGATTTCGGGTAATTTTGAAATACCTCTATCCTCTGTTAATAATGCTTTTTGCCTCGGCTACGGTGCGGGATAAAGAGGTCTTTCTCAAAGCCGGATTAGGTGCTCGGTCGGTAGCTCTCGTCTCTATCGGTGTTTTTTTTATACCATATGTCGTTCGTCTTTTTCCCGGAGTATTTTGGTATGGTACAGCAAGTGCCATTAATTACATATCGATGTGTATTTTTTCTTTGGCTCTCTTTTATTATACCGATGAAAAGAGGAAGAATCTTTTACTATGTGTGTTGTTTATGCTTCCTTGTATCTTATGGGTGTTTCGCACCAGTATTATGGGAACTACATTGGCTTTGATGACATTTTTCTTCTTTAAATACAAGATGAAATCGTTACCCGTAATTTTTGTTGTATTGGTACTGTTTGTTGTAGCTGTTTTTGCTATACCTTCAGTACGGGAGAAGATGTTTAAGGATAGCGAGAATGTATCTATCGAACAGTTGCAGCGGGGCGAAATCTCGAAAGACGATATTAATAGTAACGCTCGTTTTGCTATGTGGGAAGATTTACAAAGTCGGTTTTATGATGGAAAAGAACTGATGGGTTCGGGGATAGGAAGTGTCCAAAACTATATGTATAGTAATTTCGTGTTTGGAGGCTTGAAAGTGCCTCATAACGATTATGTTCAAATGTCTTGTGACAGTGGTATCATAGGTGTCGTATTATATCTGTTGGCGGTTTTTGCTATTATTGTGCATAGTTTTTTTGTATATCAAAAGTATACCGATGTATCTATAAAGATGTGCGCTATCGTAGCCGGGAGTAGCATAGTCGGGGTTGCTCTTACGATGTATACCGATAATGTGGTCAATTACTCTATGGCGACACTTTCTTATCCGTTCGGATTTTATGGAATGATGTTAGGACTTATAAAAAAAGAAAGATAGTATGAAGAAAAAATTATATGTATATATAGACCCAATTAATATAAAATTTCCGGGCTTTTCTATTATTGCAAATAGGATGGTAAGATATATCCCGAATTGTGAAATTATAGATAATTTATCGAAGTGTAATAAATCGGATTGGATTTTACCAATGGGGATTGTTGCCGGGTTGAATTTATTGAAGGAAGGGGGACATTGTAACACTATTTTTT
This sequence comes from Barnesiella sp., assembly GCF_022723415.1. Classification (NCBI taxonomy): domain Bacteria; kingdom Pseudomonadati; phylum Bacteroidota; class Bacteroidia; order Bacteroidales; family Barnesiellaceae; genus Barnesiella; species Barnesiella sp. The sequence goes on from NZ_JAIJHU010000002.1 coordinate 120,495, forward strand.
TGGTGGATGCATTAACCTTAGGATTTAAAAGTACTATAAAGTTTAGTTGGAAATATAGTTCTATTTTTAAAAAATCTTGTATATTTGATGTATTACGGTTAATAAAATATATACCTATTGAGAGAAAGATTGTTGAAAAATATAAAAAAATTATTGTTGTATCTTCTCATGATCAAAAATATTTAGAGAGAAAATATAAGAAAGCAAATTTTTATACAGTAACGAATGGCGTCGTACTTCCGTCAGAAGACTGTATAAAGGAGAAGCAATTTGGATATACTTTAGGAATATTACATTATTGGGGGTGTGGTGCCCTTATTGAAATCGACTGGTTTGTAAAATCTTATCTTCCTAAATTAAGATTGAAATATCCTCAGTTAAAAGTTATAGCTGCAGGCCGAGGTGCGGATAATACAGTTAAAGAGTATTTTGATAGAAATCGGATAATATTTTTGGGTGAAGTAGAAAATTTATGTGATTTTTTTAATTCTATCGATATATACATAACAACTGTTCGTAAGGAATGTGGAATTTTGAATAAAGTGTTAGACGCATTTGCGTATAAAAAAATAGTATTGGGTTTGGACCATAATATGTATCCTTTTTCTTCAATTAAAGATGCTTATTTAACGTATCATAATTATCAGGAATGTGAGGACGCTATAAAATATATTGCTAATAATAGTCAAGAAATACGTCAAAAAACTTTGATTGCATATAGATATGTACAAGAACAACATAATTGGGAGAAAAATATAAAATTATTGGAGCAAATTATAAATAATGATTATGAGTAAGTTGCTGTTCTTTGCATCAGATTTTAAAATAGGGTTAAGTACGCTTTTGGCCGATGAGTTGATAGCGCTTTATCGATATGGTATTGAAGTATGTGCTGTTGCCGGAGAAAATGAACAAGAATCTGGATTGTCGGAGAAAATAAAAATAGAGGCTATTCCGATCTTTCGGATTGATGGTCTAGACAGACATGAAAAATTTAAGGAATTAGCGATTTCTTTAATTGATATAATGGTTAAGAATAAGATACGAGTTGTTCATGTACAAAATAATTGGCAGTTAGCATTGATGGCTTATGTTAAATTCAAATTATGCTTTAAGCAAAAAATTCGAATTATATATACTCTACATGGATTTCGTCATAATCATTTATTGAAATCTTATGTAGCACAAGTAATAATTGGATTGGGATTATTGTGTTTTGCGGATAAAGTAATTTGCATGAGTGGCTATTTGCGTAAAAAATTTAAGCTATTGTCTTATAAAATTGAATTATTGCCGTTAGGAGTATCTACTTCTTTTTTCTCAGGAAATTATTGTCCGTTACCTCAAAATGGTTTGCAAATGATTTTTCCTGCTCAGTTTAGACATGGTAAAAATCAAGATATCATTATTCGGGCTTTTGCAGAGCATATCAGGCGGACAAATGATAATGATTCAAAGTTAGTACTTCCTGGGGCTGGTGATTTATTGAGTGAAATGAAAGGTTTAACAGAAAGATTAGGTATTTCAAATCGAGTGGAGTTCCCGGGTTTACTTTGTAAGGAAGATGTACGATTATTGTACTTGAAAAGTAATATAGGAATAGTTTCGAGCAATAGTGAGACTTTTGGACAGAGTATTGTTGAACCTTTTGTATTAGGACGATGTGTTATTTCAACCCCCGTTGGAATAGCCAATGATATAATACAAAATGGTGTAAATGGTTATATATATACTTCTCAAAAGGATTTGGTAGAAAAATTTGATTATTTGTATACTCATCAAAATATGATTTATCAAATGGGTGAAAATAATTTTAAGGAAAGGGATTTATTTAATTGGGAGAGAATAAGCCAAGTTTATAAAGAAAAAATTTTATTTCTATCTTGATAGACTACATATTCTTATTAATTATGAAAATCCTTATTGTCCATAAT
>NZ_JAIJHU010000103.1:0-4052 GCF_022723415.1 Barnesiella sp.
TTATATTTGCAAATATAAATATTTATCTACATTTTCAAAAATTATATTGACAAAACACGCACATATTGCTTATATTCTTTCTCTTTTGACAAACTATCCTTATATTTATTTTTGCTACCTTTGCGTAAAATATGAAACAGTTGCCACACAACCGCATATTTTAATGACATCTGCGTTATATTTGTACACGAAAAAACAATGAATACATGAGAATCTCGGGATATTGCCATAACTCATCGACAGGAATAAAGCTTATCATTCTGCTACTCTTAATTTTATGGGGAGCTCTAATCGTTGCCATTCCCATGTTTTTTGTAAAAGGCTCTAATGCATTGTTGATAGCCATGTATTTACAAAACATAGGCATGTTCATTCTCCCGGCATGGATCGCTGCGACTCTGTTTTGGGGAAATGCAGGAAAATCCCTTTATTTGAATAAAGCCCCGCGTATCATAGAATTGTTAGGGATAATCGCTTTATTCATCGTTGCGACTCCGGCTCTTAACAGAATCGTAGAATGGAATGAAGCCATGCACCTGCCCGAAGCGCTGTATAATATTGAACAATGGATGCGTCAACAAGAAAATGCTGCGACAAAGATAACCGAACAAATTCTGCAAGTAAATTCATTTTCTCATTTCTTAGCCGTCATTTTCGGGATTGGAATCCTCACCGGAATTGGCGAAGAAATGATTTTCAGAGGTGTTCTTCAACGAATCGTACAAGACAAAAATCACCGGGCACATGTAGCCGTGTGGATTTGTGCATTCCTGTTCAGTGCCATACATTTACAATTCTATGGTTTTATACCTCGATTATTATTAGGCGCATTCTTCGGATATCTATTGGTATGGAGCAAAAATCTATGGCTACCGATATTCGCCCACCTGTTCAATAACAGCACGGTCGCGTGCATTTCCTATTTTACAAATGACAAATCCCCCGATAATCTGATAGAGACGGTCGGCACGAGCGGTTCCCCTACGAGCTGGCTGGCAGGAGCGAGCCTTATCGGTACGGTAATTTTATTATACGTGCTTTATAAAAAAGTTTTTTTCTCGAAATCAAAGGAATTTTTTCCGATGGAAGATAAAATTACGCCCTAAATATTTTTCCCGGACAACGGGATTTTCTGCCAATTCCTCCGATGTGCCCTGAAAAAGTATTTTACCCTCGAATAATAAATAAGCACGGTCGGTAATACTCAGTGTTTCAGGTGCATTATGGTCGGTTATCAAAATGCCAATATTTTTTTCTTTCAGCTTATATACAATAGACTGGATATCTTCCACGGCAATAGGATCGACTCCTGCAAAAGGCTCATCGAGCATAATAAATTTAGGACTAATAGCCAAACAGCGTGCTATTTCGGTTCTACGCCTTTCACCTCCCGATAGTTGGTCTCCCAAATTTTTACGTACCTTCTGTAATCGAAACTCAGCGATTAAACTTTCCAGTTTATCCCGCTGATACTCTTTGGTGGTATGAGTCATTTCCAAGACACACCGGATATTATCTTCCACCGACAACTTGCGAAATACCGAAGCCTCTTGCGCCAAATATCCGATACCGATTTGCGCCCGTTTATAAACCGGATAATCTGTAATGTCGAGATCATTCAGATAAATATGCCCCTGATTGGGGGTTATCAATCCGGTCGTCATATAGAAAGTCGTTGTCTTCCCTGCACCATTCGGGCCCAATAATCCCACGATTTCCCCCTGTGTAACATCTATCGACACATGGTTCACAACCGTCCGCTGACGATATTTCTTTACCAAATCTTCGGTTCGCAGCACCATATTATTTTCCGAAGATTCCAAATCCGATTGAACATTCAAATGAACCTTCTCTTCGGTATTGGCAGCCACCGGTTGATGCTTAAAAAATTTGGAAAACATATTTCTACCTTTAAAATTATCTGCAAAAATAGTGAAAGGTAAGCGCAGAGGCAAGCGAAAATTGCATTTTCGACTTGACTATGCCAAACCGCATTCTATCTTCACAGAGACAAAGATATTGAAAATAGACAATCCCATCAGCCGTTTTAACGAAATAAAATGATTAAGAACTTAATTCTACTATAAAAGATAATGGCTCATCGATTCTTTTTCATTACTTTTGTTCTTCAATAATCCAATTAGCGGATATGATTATACAAGATTCATTAAAAAAGTTCGGAGATTACGTCTTGTTAATGAGACGCGTATTTACAATACCGGACCGATGGAGAGAGTTTTTCAAAAGATATATTTCCGAAATATACAAATTAGGAATAGACTCTATTCCCATCGTCATTACTATTTCCGTTTTCATCGGAGCCGTGATTGCCATACAAATGCAAAAGAATGTGGTATCGCCCATGATACCGGCCTACGCCGTAGGATTGGCTACCCGAGATGTCATCTTATTGGAATTTTCCTCTTCCATATTATGTCTGATCTTGGCCGGTAAAGTCGGGTCAAACATAGCCTCCGAAATAGGAACCATGCGGGTAACCGAGCAAATAGACGCACTTGAAATTATGGGCGTCAACTCTGCCAACCTGTTGATATTACCCAAAATCGCGGCAATGGTCTCTTTCATTCCGGTATTGGTCGTGTTCAGTATGGCGAGTGGTATTACAGGCGGATTCCTGATAGCCCAATTCACCGACATAATTTCCGTGTCAAAATACATCTATGGACTACAAAGTTTTTTTAATGAATATTACATTTGGCAAGCCATATTCAAAGCACTATTCTTCGCCTTTGTCATCAGTAGCGTAGCCTCGTACTATGGATACAAAGTGAAAGGTGGAGCACTCGAAGTCGGGCAAGCCAGTACCGACTCTGTCGTCGTAAGCAGCGTTATCGTTTTACTTCTCGACGTGGTTCTCACTCAAATTTTATTTTGATGATAGAAGTTAATAATATATCCAAATCATTCGACGGGAAAGTCATTCTACACAATGTCTCCGCCAAATTCTACTCTGGAAAGACAAACTTAATTATCGGGCAAAGTGGATCGGGCAAAACGGTATTGATGAAATGTATCGTTGGTCTCATGCAACCCGATAAAGGACAAGTTATTTATGACGGTAGAGACATCACTTCGATGTCGGCTTCACAAATTAAAGAACTTCGGAACGAAATAGGCATGCTATTTCAAGGCTCGGCCCTATTCGATTCAGAGACGGTATTGGGCAATGTCATGTTTCCGCTAAGAATGTTCACACGAGACACCTATGCCGCTTGTAAAAAAAGAGCAGAATTTTGTTTAGAGCGTGTTAATCTAAAAGGAGTTAACGATTTGTATCCGTCGGAGATCAGCGGAGGTATGCAAAAACGCGTGGCGATAGCTCGTGCCATCGCATTGAATCCCAAGTACTTATTTTGTGATGAGCCTAACTCGGGACTCGATCCGAAAACCTCTATCCTTATCGACGAATTATTAAGCGATATTACACACGAATACAATATAACGACAATCATCAATACCCACGATATGAACTCTGTAATAGGAATCGGTGAAAATATTGTCTTTATTAATAAAGGACACAGAGAGTGGGTAGGAAATCGTGCCAAAATATTCACATCATCTAACGAAGCTCTGAACGACTTTGTCTTTGCGACTCGCTTATTCAAGGAAGTAAAAGGCTATATGATCGAAGAATACCGCAAACACGAATCGGCCGATGAATGAGTATAAGTATATATTTTTTGTAGGCGATTAACTCATTAAAGTCAATCGCCTTTTATTTTTTTTTGAGAATATTTTGTTTTTTAATAAATATTCCCTTTCTTTGAGAAAAGAAACACCCCAATTTGCGTACTATGAAATTCTATCGAAATACCATGCTGATATTTTGTGCATTATTAGGATTCTCAAAAAAATTCCATTGCACAATCAATGCCATTTGGAGATGATAAGTAGCCTTACTTTCAAATATTAAATGATATAATTACTATGGGCTTATTAAAAAATAGAATAATTAAAATGGGATGCGATTTTTGGATCGATACCGAAGAAGATGCTCCCTCGGTCGTAACCCGTATGACCGGTATACAACC
>NZ_JAIJHU010000104.1:0-3936 GCF_022723415.1 Barnesiella sp.
TTCTTCTCCCCCTATTGCTGGGCGACACCCCGTAATACTACGGGACTCGGCAGGGAGGAGAGTAGAAATCTTTCAATACATCGCTCCACCGTTGTTTTAATCTTCCGGCTCTACGAGCCTTCTCGCCCAATCGCACATACGTGCGCAGAGGAGGAGTGTGTGAATACCCTACAATACCGCAGGGTATAGGTGAGGGGGTTAAAAAGCATTCTCCTTTTAGGGTGGAGAGATAGATTTTACACTTCTCCCCTGTGTTTTGCAACGCAGAATATAGGGGAGAGACCGAAGAACAATAGTTTCTGAGGAGAGGGGTTGAGGAAGATAGCATATAAGATTTTTGATTGTAGAATTTAACCCCTCGCCCTACGGGCACTCCCCCTATATTCCCTTACGGAAACACCCCGTAATGTCACGGGACACGGCAGGGGGAGAGAATTGAAACGTTACTTTGAGTGATTTCACCCATTCCGGCTCCGCATAACATCTCCCCTATCGAATTTCACTAACCTCATTCGGGACGAATAGAATTCACAAAGTTCGGTAAAAACACACACGAGCGGTTCGGTAGGATAAAAAAGCCGAACATACAACAACCCATATCGCACAAAGAGAGAATATCAAGTGAGAAATACCGCGCCTCATTGCAGTCCAACAAAAAAGTTTCATTCGTAAAGAGTTATGAATGAAACTTTTATTATATTTATAGCCAAATACAGTTAAGAGAAAACGATAGAGCATATCTTATATGAAATATTACATTGAGCTTTTTACCTTATTGTTATTTGTCGGATGTATACCAAATAGATGCTATACAATCTATCAAATCGATAACGGTGAAGACTATCTACAAGACGGAATGCGCCGCATTGTAGACAGGCAAGGGCGTATAGGGTATGTAAATGAAAAGGGTGCAATTATCATCAAACCTCAATTTGCTTTTGGTTTTCCTTTTAAAGACGGACGTGCAAAGGTTACAAATAGAGGAGAAAAAAAAGTAGTACCAAATTCAAAAGGAGAATATCATTATTGGGAAAGTGATAAATGGTTCTATATAGACAAGAGGGGAGTATCACTTCCTCAATTTAGCGTTATGGAATGGATCCCGACGCAAGTTGTAGATGATAAAGAAAATAGACAATATCGGATTGGTTTTATAGGATTAGCCAGATGGTTCTATTTACCTTATGACAACTCTAACGACTGGATAATAGTAAAGATAAAGGAGGCCATCGAAAATATTTCGATGATAGAAGTCACACTGTTAAACACAAATACCATTATTGACGTTCAACACAGCTATAAAGAACGGCCAAACAGCCTTCTTATAAATAATCCCTCACTATAAGAAATCACTGTAAATTTTATTCTTTTTTGTCTTATAAAAACTAAGGATAAAGAGAGGTCTTATCTTCGCTTCATACCCCCTCGTCCTGCACCTCCCCCTATCTTATCTGCGATGAGCAGAGGGAGAGTATTAAAATGTCACTTTGAATGGCCTTTCTGTGCTTTCTTTTTGCTTTGTGAGTACTTTCTATTCCTTTACAGAAACATAGGGAGAGAGTGTGTGATGCTTTGATATGCCTCCTCTGCTAAGGATATTTTTTAACCCCTCCGTCCAGAGGACACCTCCCCTATATTTTGCTATGCAAAACACAGAGGAGGAGGGTAATACTTTCCTGTGTATCGTGTTTGTTCTTCTCCCCCTATTGCTGGGCGACACCCCGTAATACTACGGGACACGGCAGGGAGGAGGTTCAAAATACCATTCCAATAGTGTCACACCAATCCATCTCTGTTTTAAGAGAAGTGTATGAATATCCGGCAATGCTACATAGGTATGAGAGAAGAAAAGGATTTTCTACCATTCGGAGATATATAGGTAAAAAATAAGCGAACGTATCGCGAACGTTTCTTATTCTTCGTCTCCCCACAAACGGAGGGCAATGCGCGCACAGCCTTCGGCATCGGCAAGTGCATAGTGATGGCGGTCGAAGGGAATACCCAAATAGGCACAAACCGTAGGTAGCCGGTAATTGGCAATGGACGTGCGGGGAATAACCCGACGCGCCTGTCGGAGGGTACAGAGAAATGTCCCGTAGGTATAATCGATGCCATACATGCGACAGGCAGCCCGAAGCACCCGTTCGTCGAAAGCCTTGTTATGGGCAACGAAAGGTAACCCCTCGACCCACGGAACGATCTCGCTCCATACTGCGTCGAACGTGGGAGCCCCGCAGGTATCGGCCGGATAGATACCGTGTACTTGTTCGGAAAAACGGCGGATATAGTAATCGGGTTCGGGACAAACCAACCGATGCATGCTCTGCGTTATTTCCCCGCCACGCACGACCACAAGCCCCACGGAACAAATACTCGTAGGCTCGTAATTGGCGGTTTCGAAATCTATGGCGACAAAATCTTTCATGCGATTATTCTTCGGGTAAAGATACGGAAAAAACAAGATTATCGCATTATCGAAATTTCTTCCTGCAAATTTTGTCATACATGAGATATGCTCTACCTTTGAAGCAGGAAACGGATTTGCCCTATTCCTACTCCCTAATTTAAGAAAAACGAATATGAAAATAGGTATTATCGTAGCCATGCAAAGCGAATTGGAATGCGTTCGCTGTTTACTCGAAAATCCTCGGGAAGAGCAGCACGGTTCGTCTTTGTTCATTATCGGCACGAATGGGAAACATGAACTGATTCTGACACAAAGCGGAATAGGGAAAGTATCGTCGGCCATACGGACTTACGAACTGATAGACCGATATGCTCCCGACTGCATACTGAACACCGGTGTCGCCGGAGGTATAGACCGATCGATGCATGTCATGGATATAGTGGTGGGCAGCGAAATCGTTTATCACGACGTTTGGTGCGGAGAAGACTGTGCATGGGGGCAGATAGACGGACTTCCCGCCCGGTTCCACAGCGACCCGGCATTGGTGGAAAAGGCATTGAAAGTATCGACCGACTTGTCTCTCTATAAGGGATTGGTTTGCAGCGGCGACCGTTTTATCACCGATCCGGCGGAACTTTCGCAAATCAAAGGGCTGTTCCCCGAGGGCATGGCCGTAGATATGGAATCGGGGTCTATCGCACAAGTATGTTACTTACGTCACGTTCCTTTCCTGAGCTTCCGTATCATCAGCGATACACCGGGTGTCGACGGCCATATAGACCAGTATAACAATTTCTGGGAAAATGCGCCTCATCGTTCTTTCGAGATTTTAACCCAACTCATCAATGTGTTGTAAAACAAAAAACAATCGATATGAAAAAGATACCGAGCTTTACCATCGACCATATCCATTTATTACGTGGCATTTACGTTTCCCGTAAAGATTATTTGGGCGACCACGTCGTAACGACTTTCGATATTCGAATGAAAGAACCCAACCGGGAACCGGCCATCGGTTACGGTGCGTTGCACACGATCGAACACTTAGCCGCCACATTTTTGCGTAACCACCCGGTATGGGGCGACAAAATCGTATTCTGGGGCCCGATGGGTTGCTGTACAGGAAATTATTTCCTGATGCAGGGCGACCTCGAATCGAAGGACATTGTAGAACTAATGCGGGAGACATTCCGATTTATTCGCGACTTCGACGGAGAAGTGCCGGGAGCCGCTCCACGCGACTGCGGAAATTATCTGCTGCACGACCTGCCTATGGCTCGATGGGAGGCAGACAAATATCTGCGCGAGGTTCTCGACGTTATCGAGGAAAAGAACTTGGTTTATCCTACTATCGAAAAATAGTGGGGAGATTGTAGATTTAACCCCCTCGCCCTGCGGGCACTCCCCCTATCTCATCTGCGATGAGCAGGGGGAGAGGATTAAAAGCGACACTTCGATCGGCCTTTTGTGCTTTCTTTTTGCTTTGTGAGTACTTTCTATTCCTTTACAGAAACATAGGGAGAGAGTGA
>NZ_JAIJHU010000105.1:0-3664 GCF_022723415.1 Barnesiella sp.
AGTGGATATTGGGCATTGGCATAGAAATCAAAAGAAGCTTTCTTAAACGAATCCATATTCTGTGTGGCAAGGATGATGCTCATGCCCTTGTTTCTACCCACAGCTATCAAGTTCTGCAAAGGCTTGTTCTCAAAACCAAGCATATAGTGAGCCTCATCGATGATGGTGAAATGGCGCAGCTCCACCCTGTCCTCATTCTTTGCCTGTGGAGGCAGTTGCTCATAAATATTGTTCAACTTCGATGTCACGAAATATACGATAGCCTTTGCCATAATACCTTCCTTGTCAAACTTTCCTAAGTTGATAATATAGCAACCTTTCACCAAATCCACCTTGTCTTCCTCTGCAAAAATATTGTTAAGTATCAACTGGTTCAAGACTGATTTTACACTATCCATGTCACCCTGTTTCTTCTCGGGCATCAACATCGTATAATGGTCAAAAACTTCCTGAAAGGTGATTGGTTTCTGGTTCTTCGCCTTGTAGGCATTGATGATAGCCTCGCTCAGTCTGTTGTCCATCAAAGCACCTATCTTAGCAGAAGATATGGCACAGATGGCATTTGCCAAGGTCGTAGAATACAAGTGGATTTCATTGACAGGTCTACCAGTAAAGTCCTTGAACGGAGTAAACGGCAAAGGTTTCTCCATCGGATTCAAGATGGCAGTGGAATCGGTCTCAAACTTTGACAGCCAATCGGCATGAGCTGGATCTGAGAACTCCCCCTTGTAATCGAACAAGAGAAAGTTGACAGGATAGTAGGTATCAGCCGATGCCATTCTGATTTGGTTGATAAGAACAGCCAATAAGTTTGACTTACCCGAACCAGTAGTTCCTGCTATCAATATCTGTGTATTTGGAATAGCAGTACTGTTGATGTCTAAAGCCGCATCCATTTCATCCTCATACTGCCCAATATAAAGATTCAATTCAGGAATATCCATCAACGACTTTCCACCTCTCAACGGACAGAAGTGCAGCCATTCATCAATACCTCCTTCTTCCATCAAGATACTCTTACCCCTCATCATTTCGCTATAAAGCACCTTGCTCAGAAAAGTAGAGTTCTGCCAGTCGGCATCTATATCACTATAACGCATCTTGATAAGAGCCACGAATACCTCCTTTATATTCGACTTGGTGAAGAAAGAACCACCCAATGGCTGCATACCTGCTGAGGTTTGCAATTCCTCTACCTTTGCCTTGCTCCTTGGTGTCTTATCACTCAATCCTACAAGGAGGCAAATTCGCATAACTGTAGTAAAGTTCAGTACTACAGGGCGAACCATGTCTGAGTAATCTGAAAGGTTCAGTTTCTGCTCAATGGCATATTTCACATCTTCAAGCAAATCATGCGTTCCTTCCAGAATTCTCATTCCCTCAAGTTTTATATCTTGTACATTCATTTCTCCTAGAATTCGTAAGTTTGTAATCCAAAGTAATCATCGCTGACAGTAGTACACTGGCTTTCCTGGTCTCTATGTAAAGTATAAGTTCTTGCCACATAAGCCACTATCTTCTTAAAATCAGTCTCTGTCGTTATTTCCGTATCTGTACTTAACAAAATGGTTTGATGAGCCAAATCCGGGAAATAACGGTTGATAATAACTTCACGACTCTCCTTGTCAAGAACACCCATCACCGTATCTATCATTACAGGAGGGTCGTAATCACCCAATTCATACAAAACTTTCAGCAACACCTGCATCACAGTCTGCTTGGCACCGGCGTTCAGCTGACTCAAATAAATCTCATTACCATTCTTATGGAATATCTTGAACGAGATTTCATCCGAATCATCTGCCGAAAGCTCGACCCTACCGATATAACCAGCGTAAATCACCAAGTTGATGTTCAGCTGTTCTTTCATCATGCGCTCAATACTTGCCTTCTTTGCCTTAAGTAACTTACAGGAAAGCGACTTGAAGAAGCCAGGAAGTTTGCATAGCATATCATATTGAGGATCTGGAACTTGCGGCATATCATAATCATAAGTAGAGATTTTTCTCTCCATTTCTTTGATAGCATTCTTCTGTTCCACGATTTTTGCCTTCAATTCCTCTATTTTTCTATCATTAGTCTCATAGAGTTCGATAATGCTATAATCGTTTCCTGTCAAGGCATGTTTGTATTCTTTCAGTTGTTCCTGCTTCTTTGGAATATCCGCCAACTCTAAGTTTAAGCTTTCACGTCTTTCATCCAGCGAAAGATAAGGATTGGAATATGATTGCTGAACCAGGTTTCTCAACACATTGACATCTGCATCACTCAGAAAACCATATTTGTCATTATAATCATCGCTGTTGTCTTGCTCACGTTTGATTTCCGTAATAATCTCGGCAATAGAAACCTCGCCTACCTGCGGGTATTTCTCCTTAACCAATCGTATTACATCATGAGTAACCTTTTCTATCTGTTGGTCATTGAGGATATTGCCCCTTGCAGAAGCCACCTCCTCCTTCTCATTCAGAACAAGTTCCACCTCGGTACTGATACTATTGGCAACCTTTGGCATAATTACTTTCCACTCTAAATCTTTGGAGATAGCCTCAGCATCCTGCCTATAGTCCTTTTCCTTCTGATAGAAGCTATTGATGCTCTCCTCTATCTGATGCATTTTATCACGAATCACATCATCCGAGTTCCGTCCCTCCTTCAGTTGCTCATACTGTTGCTTATGATCATTGGCATAGTTCAATGCTTCATTGTAGGCATCGTTTAGACTTGCCACATCCCTTTCCATCTCCACCTTCTGTTTGGTCAGTTTCAAGTATTCGGCACGCAGGTTCTCGTTCTCCAAGCGTTCCGCCTTCTTCTCGTCAAGATAAGCCGAGGCTGCGTTCTGCAACTGAGTGTATTTATTGAAACCCATCACCGAATTGATGTTCTTCATGATGAGCTTGTTGATTTGTTCTTCCTTCACGAGATCGGAAGTCTTCATGGCATCAAAGAGGAAGTAGTTGCTCAATTCAGCAGGCAGATTGGCAGAGATAATCTTGTTGACTATCGCTTCATTGGTGCTGCGTAGGATAGCCGTGGAACCAGAACCATAAGTATAACTGTTACCATTCATATTGAGCACATTGCTCTCCTGTATTTTGCCATCCACAAACCGATAGGCACGACACAAGCGATAAGGCGTTTCTTGTCCAAGAACCACCCCAGAGAAAGTAATCTCTAACATGATAGCCTTGCCTTCTATACCGCTCTCGTTCTTCACGCCAGAATTGAAGAGTTCCTCAAACTGTCGCTTGTTGGAAATCTTCAACCCATAGAGCGCAGAATAGATGGCATCGAAGAGCGTTGTCTTACCACAACCATTGGCACCACCTATCAAGATGATAGGACGGTCACTCGTTACCTCCAAATTTAAATCCAACTTTCTGTAGGTCTTATAATTCTCTATGTAGATACGCTTCAGTTTCATTACTTTTTGATTTCTTTGAGAGCTTTCTTGAGTATTCTCGTCACTTTCTTTTCCTCAAGACTTGGCTCATTTTGGTTATTACGTTCTTCATGGAAAGGCTTGAGGATATAATCCTTGAGCCATTCTGCATCTATACCTTCCGATTGGCATGCACTCTCTATAAGCTGCATGTCTTCCTGCCTGATTCCATAGTTCAGGAATGTTCTGTCCAAGCTTTTCTTCATACCTTATTATATA
>NZ_JAIJHU010000046.1:0-25537 GCF_022723415.1 Barnesiella sp.
TCTAAATTTGGTTGAATCCTATTACAGGCATAGGCATTTACCATACTGAAACTCTTGTCGAGTTTCTTAGCCAACCATGTCTGAGAGATACCTTTTTCAGATAATACAGCCTTTATTCTATTCAATTTCATTCTTTGATGCGATTTTATAGTGCAAATATAGCGAATTATATTCGATAAATCGATTTGTTTTGCGTACATTTGCATCAATCAAAGAATATCAATATGAAAAGACATCAGATAATCCACATTCGTCTCAAACAGAAGTCTGATATGCGGAAAATACGACGTCAAAAAAGGATTAAGAAAACGCTTCATAAAAGAAGAGTATATCGGCAACTAAGAAGAATGACCGAAAATATACAAAAACCGCGTCAAGGTCCTCAAGGTTTGAAAACATATGAAGCTATTGCTCCATCGAGATTTAATATTAGTAATATTGATGAATTAATTAAGTTTCTACAAGAGACTGAAAGTGTTTGCAAAAGACAAAAAGCTAATTTTCTGAAAGTTAATTTAGATAATGTTGTTGCTATTGACATGTATGCCATTTCTTTAATGTTGTCTATGCTTAATAAGTTGTCATGTAGAAATATAAGATATTGGGGAACATATCCAAGTGATATTCAATGCCGTCAATATATTATAGACTCTGGTTTCTTGGATATTGTTAAGACTAATATAAAGAAGCCAGAAGACCGTCAAAAGGGAAACCAGATTTATATGGTTGGGAAGAACTGTGTAGATAGTAATAGAATAGGAAAATCCGTTCGCGAGTCAATGACCCATCTTGTAGGTACGCCAACTATATATCCTCCGGTCTACGATAATATGTGTGAGATTAGTGCAAATTCTGTTGAGCATGCGAATGAACATATGAGAGAAAAAAATTGGTTAGTTTCCATTTCTATAGAAGGAGATAAAATACACTTCATTTTAACAGATACAGGCCTTGGGATTCTCGCAACTTTACGGAAGAAAACGTCTCAAAAAATTAAGGATATGTTTCTTAAGAGTGAAGCAGATGTATTAAGAGATGTTTTCAAAAAGCTATATCAATCAATAACAGGCGAAATAAATAGACATAAAGGATTGCCAATAATATACGAATCATTTGAAGAGGGCTTTATATCAGACCTACAGGTCTTAACAAATAAAGTGTTATTAGATTTTGAAACAAAACAGTCAACTTCTTTAGGTCGGGGCTTTAATGGAGTTCTTTTCTCATGGACAGTCTCATTAAATAATTATAACAAATGGATAAATTCACTATAATGGAACAGATTAGAATTAAGGTTTTGGATTTCACAGAGAATCCGGGTCCACGGTACATTAGACAAGATAAAATAGGAGAGTCAAATTCTGGTGAGGCATTTTATCTACAGACATTAAATGAAGCATTTTCACAGGCTTATAAGGAGAATAAACAGCTAGTATTAGAATTAGATGGAGTATCAGGTTACCCGTCTTCTTTTCTTGATGAAGCTATAGGCGAGCTGGTATTTGATTTTACTTTGGAAATCGTAGAAAAATATCTCGATTTCGATACACATATGTACAAAAGAAGAGTGGCTCAAGTAAAAGAAGAAACCTATCCTCAATGGGAAGAAAGAAGAAAAAAGAATGATACTGTAGTACATTCTTCGGGAATAAGTGGAAACATTTATCATATTAATGGTGATGGGAAATTAGATATAATGCCGATATTATGACAATTGCAGATATTCTTACTTTTGTTGGGATTGCCGTATCTATAATATTTGGCTTCTTTGTTACTCATATTTGTTCAATAAGGGATACGAGGACAAGGGTTCTTAAAGACTATTATATCGAGCAAGTAAAAGGAATTAAAGGCCGCGTAGGTGACTTTTTTCATAAAGTAGCTTTTGGAAAGGGTTCATTCCGGAAAGTAGTGAGTTGGTATGACCATTTGGCTATTGATGTTAAAGGGACAGACCAAGGTGTACGAAAATCATTAGACCTTCAAATTGCAGAGTTTATGGATATTCTTGATCAATATTATGGAGAAATAACAAATTGGGAAGATTTTAATAATCAATACTCTGCATCTCGTTATATTCCCTCGACAGAGCATAAGTCTAGATTATTGCAGATGAAATATGAGATAGACGAATTTCTCAATGACTATGTACACCATATAAATCAGTCTAATAATTATCCTATTTGGAAGGTTCAATACAGGCGAATAAAACAGAGCTACTACTATTATAAAGGAAAAGGCTATAAATGCGCTTTTTGTCGTTCCATTTGGGAAAGAACTGAAAAACATTTTTGGGAATGTATTATTGTTTTAGCGATTATCGGAATAACAATTTTCCTGATCAATAAAGTTTCGATTGAAAAAAAAGATGACTTGTATACTCCATTGAATAATATATCCAATAAGCAAGATTCAATATATAGAGAGATTCATTTGTTTAACAACAACTACAAACCTGTAGAGATTCAATCTAAGACTTTTAACAATTCATCATTCTTCAGCGCAGACAAAGTAGATTCCGTACAGATAAAATTGTATCAGGGACAACCTAAACAATAAATGCAGTAGAGTTATAAGGTATTCGAACATTTGTTTGTCCACCCTTCCTCCAATCGCCTCAGACCGTTTCAGACGGCGTGGTTTGTTTGCGCAAATTTCATTGATTATTACATAATATATTGATAATCAATGTTGGCAAATTTCTTCAACGAGGAGGAGTATTAACGTTCCTCGGATAGATTAAACAATTAAATACCAGCGCGACAAACAAATTTTTATTGTTTATCGCGCTGGTGGTTTTATATCTATATTCAAAGTAGAATCCTTTTATTCCTATGCTAACATTTCGTTCATGATGTTTTGTAGTACTATGTCAGCAACTTTATATGATAGGCTGGATTTGCCAACTTTTTGAGGGTCATATTGAACCTGCTTCACCATATCGATATAAAATGCAAAGTTATTAATCACTTTCTCATCTTCAAAATTTATTGTTAGAGGATTTATTCTCCATTTCAACTTGCCGTTCTCGAATACCATTAATGAGGTGAGTGCACAAATGATCGGATAGAAAAATCCATACGCATAGTTATATATAGATCGTTTTGGATAGGTATTAAATGGACCAGTAAATTTGCTGATATAACCGCCTGTTTCATTTTCCTTCTGCACTACTCCTGTGATACGGCCAAAAGAGCCAGAATTCCTATTATAGACCATTGGAAAGTGGTAATAAATTTTGTCGAAAAATCTGACAATATCATCAACAAGTTCAAATCCAGATCTGATCGCATTGTCTGTAAGATCGTATTTCCCGAGTTGCTGTTCGGAAACGGATTTATCTTTCATTAAGTTACGGTAATATTTAACACACAAGCTCTTTTGTGAATATATAGCTATTCGGTTAAGTACTCCAATGTTGGGGTTGCCATCAAAATAACCACATTCATGCAATTTTATTAAGGGTAGGCAGGCCAACGCAACGATATCGTCACATTTTATCGTACCTGGTTCACCACTTCGCCATGCAATATTTTCACGGTAACTCCCCTTTAAGCATCTCTTAAGATCTTCATACAGACCCTCCTTATTGCTCTTTGTCGCTTCATTCAGCGAGACATTGGCGTTTCTTGCCGAACAAATTTCAAGTATATGATTAGAGAAATACTCAATTGATGCTTCATCTTTATCTACAGGAGCTATAACTTCAATTGGAATAGAAAATTTCAGTTGCCCAATGTGGGATTCATATCCAACTTTCAGCGAGGCAAAAGTATCCTCATTGCGATAATATCTAATACAATCGTCCCAAGTTTTCAAGTTATCGTCATTAATAACATTTGCAATGAATCGACATAACGCAAATGCGTTGTGTCCACCGTCCATTATTCCCTCCATTTCTTCTTCAGAAAAACTAAGGCGCACTCTATTTCGGTCTAAAAGATCGACATAGATGGACGAAAGTAGAATACCTTTTGAACTAAAGAAATAGAGCTCCGGGGAGAATTGCAATGTTTCCTCAATTGCTTTGACAATAGGATTAATCTTTGCTTTTCTAGGGTTGACCTTGCTATCTGCATGATGCATTAGATTGATGAAGCCGAGCGGTGAAATTGGCATGACAATCTTTTGGATGCAGATGCCTTCGATAGATCTTGTAACTGATACCTGAGTTTGATTCTCTGATTTGAGAATTACTGATTTAACGTTCATAATTTTCTTTGACCATTCCTTTCGAAATTAATAATAAAATAGGGTAGTATGCCAACTACTTATTCACTTGCAAGTAGGAATGATCAAGTCGCCAAGAAACTTTCGTTTGCATGATACCTTGCGCTAATCCAGCGCGATCTCTCATCCAAGAGATACTCCCATCCGGGAACAGGCACAAAGATATAGATTTCATTTGAGTTTTCCAAACGAAGGCACATTACGGAAAGAAATTCATATTGATATATATGGCAATAAACACCACAATTATTATTTCGGCAACAAATAGCCTTTCCTTTATAAGAACATCGTCATTGGGGTCACTTTGCACCTCTCCAACTTACGCTTTGGGTAGCCAAACTGAAATCAGTTACCGAGCTATATATGCAATTAGAAACAGCAGAATTATATTTTATTACATCGCTCGAAGATTTTGCTGCCCCGTTAATGCAGACTTTAAATAAGGTATTTTTAAAACCCTCCCTGCTATCCTCTTTACCATCTAAAAACACGACTGTAATAATTTGACAATTACTGTCTTGAATAACTATCGTGGAAATTCAACAAAAAATACCAGCAGAATCATTTCTCTTTTTCAAAGAACCCACACATTAAATAAGCACATATTAAGTTAAAATCTTAATCCATTTTACCCATTTATCCCACAAATTTTCCTAACTTTGCCTTATTGAATAGTATCTGCATTTATAGAGATTTATCACACCGCTATAAAGTATCTGTTTTTATAATCACATGAACATTATCATCACCCCTCGACAAGAGGCAAAACCATGAAAAAAATAAAGTGCTTATGAAATCCTACCGTACAATGTGTAAGAAAACTTGGGCTGTTATACTTGCGATAGCCTGCCATCTACCCGCTACATGGGCAACAAACGCTAACGAAATCGAAATCATTCCGAAACCCGTTCACGTAGAACAGACATCGGGCAATTTCCGGCTTTCCCCCAAATCCACGATCGGTTACGATGCCGCTCTTCAAGGACAAGCCGAATACTTACAGCAAGTGCTCGGTCAATCCACCGGCTGGGATTTGAAACTGAAAAAAGATGCCCGCAAAGCCACTATCCTCTTGACATTAAACCCCGAAAAAGTAGATAAACCGGAAGGCTACCGACTGGACGTAACGCCCAAAGGAATCTCACTGACCGGCCGGGACGCAGGCGGCATATTCTACGGCATACAAACGCTGCTGCAACTCTTTCCGCCCCAAGTGTACAGCGACAAACGGCAGCATGGAGTGGAATGGATCGCCCCCGCCGTAACGATATACGATGCTCCCAATCGCCCGTGGCGAGGCATGATGCTGGACGTGGCTCGTTATTTCTACGACAAAGAGTTCGTGAAAAAATACATCGACATGATGGCCATGTACAAGTTAAACAAACTGCAATTCCACTTGATTGATGACTCCGGCTGGCGATTGGAAATCAAAAAATATCCCCGTCTGACCGAGGTGGGTGCATGGGCAGGTCCCGATCACAACCGTTTGGGAGGATTCTACACCCAAGAAGACATAAAAGAACTGATCGCTTACGGACAAGTCCGTAACGTGGAAATCATTCCCGAAATCGAATTTCCGGCTCACATTCTGTCTGCCGTCGTTGCCTATCCGTGGCTCAGTTGCACGGGCCTGCAACACGAAGTCCCCACACAACATTTCATCAGCCGCGATCTGCTTTGTGTCGGCAAAGAATCTTCCCTGCAATTTTTACGAGATGTATTAGACGAAACCGTTCGATTATTCCCTTCCTCATACATCAATATAGGGGGTGATGAAGCCGTTTACACTCGTTGGGAAGAATGTCCCGACTGCCAAAAAGTGATGAAGCGGGAAGGATTGAAAAAGGCTTCCGAACTGCAAGGTTACCTTACCAACGTCGTAGCCGAAATGATGAAAGAAAAAAATCGTACCGTTGTAGGGTGGGAAGAAATCTTTTTGCGAGGTGATGTCAAAACCCCTGTTGTCGGGCTTATTTGGCACAATGTCAGGGACACCCTTCTTGCTACGCAGCGCGGACATAAAGCTATTCTGACACCCGCCACGCACATGTATTTCGACTTCCCCGAAAGCCGTACCCCGGGAGAAGTGAAAGCCGCCACTTGGATGCCGCCTATCTCTCTCGAAAAATGTTACAGCATGGAAATCAACGACTACTCTCCCGAATCGACCGTATTAGGAGTACAAGGCTGCTTTTGGAGCGACCAATTTATTCACGGCACTGTATTGCAAGAGATAGATTATCTGAATGAAAATCGCTCCGAAAACTATGCCGAATACTTCACTTTCCCCCGTCTGTTAGCTCTTTCAGAAGTGGCATGGTGTCGACAATCCGACCGCAATTATTCCGACTTCCGTTGCCGGTTGAGTCACCATTTCAATCGACTCGACTTCAAAAATTGCCATTACCGTGTACCGGAACCCATCATAGAACAGATGAATCCGACTGCTACCGGTGCAATAGAATTTACATTATCTCCGGCCGTCGCCGATGCCGACATTCGCTATACCACCGACGGCTCCTATCCTACGGTTCATTCCCCCCTTTACACCACTCCGGTAACCGTCAATGACAAAAGCGACTTCCGGGCTATCACCGTAGTAAATCCCCGTCACTATTCGCTGCCCATTTATTTCGCCCCCGACTATTCGGGCTATAAACAGTACGGTGAATATACAGCCGAATGGAAACCCTTGAACGTACAGCCCTATCTAACTCCTTGGCGATTCGAATGTACAGGCAAAATATCAGGCAATGGCACATATACGGTATCGTTCATCTACACAAAAGGTGAAACCCCGTTCCGGTTAGGCACATTGAAACTTTACAAGCGAGACGAACTCCTCGCCGAAGTCCCGCAATCGGTTCTGATAAATGCCAATTCCCCCGTAGCGACCTACCGCTTTACCGTCGATTCCTTCGAAGCCGGTACTCCCTTTTTCATAGAAGTAGAAGCCTGCGGAGAGAAAGGAAACGATACCTCGGGATTAGTATTCATAAACAAAGTCACTCAATAACCCATAAAAAAATAAGATACACAAAAGGCAGCTAAGCTGCCTTTTGTGTTATATAACATTCGATCGAAATACAGACCGATTCTCCGAAAAGACTATCTTTGTAAAAGAAGATATCATAAAATAATTTTATACCACGTAACACAGAAATTTTATCATCATGGCAAAAGCGCATATTTTTATCAGTTATGCCCACGAAGACAAAGAGTGGGTACTGGAAGGTCCGGGAAACATTCATCTGATACCTCGAATTAGACGACACACGAGTCCGGATGCAGAAATATGGTTCGACGAAGGATTGGTTATCGGCGAAAAATGGGACGAAGAAATACACAATCACATCGTTCAATCACACATTGCCATTTTGCTGATTAGCGAAAGTTTCGTATCCTCGGATTATATCGTAAACAAAGAACTCGTTTGGATCAAAGAGCAAGTAGAAAAAAACGATATGAAAATCGTTCCTCTACTCATCGGAAACATCACCGAAAAATCGAAACGAATAATCGACTGGATATATCAAAGGCAAATACACCCTTCCGAGACACAACCGCTTTGCAACTATCTCAACGATAAAGCACAATGGGACCACATGATTACGAGCATATTGAACATCATCGATGCCAAAATCGACCAAGTGCTCGAAACTCTTTTGCTGAACGAAAGCACCCGGCAAACCGAAAATTCGATTAAACCGTCTGTCATGCCCGACAGTAAAACAGTTACTGGATATATCGAAAACCGAGACACGAAAATTACCGATAAAACGACGGCGGCACACCCGACAGGAGTAAACCCCGCACTTTATCAAGAAGCCATCAGACTATACCGGAATCACAAATACAAAGAAGCATCGGATATCCTTCTGAAATTAGCCGCCGCAAACAACCCCGAAGCTCAAAATCTCCTTTGCGACATTCTTTGCAACAAAGTAAAAGGGTATCAACTATGGCCCGGAATTTTAGAAACATTCCTACCCTACGCCGAAGAAAATCTTGCCTTCGCTCAAACCATCGTAGGAAAAGTCTACTATCGGGGAAAACTGAATGAGCGCAATTACGAAAAGGCTTTCGACTGGTTCTCCAAAGCAGCCGAAAGCGGGAATTCATATGCCCAATACTTGTTAGGTAACATGTATGAAAACGGGACATTCGTAGAACAAAATTACGATACAGCTCTCTCCTATTATAAAAACTCGGCAGCACAAAACAACATCATGGCCATAGGAGAAATGGCATACATGAAAGATAATGGTTACGGTATGCCCATGAATAAGGAAGAAGCCGAAAAAATATACCTCCAACTGGCCGAAGAACGCGATGACGAGTGGTCCATGATCAAACTGTCCTATATCGAAATGGATAGAGGAAATTCCGAAGAAAGATTGAAATGGATACAAAAAGCGCTTGAAAAAGAGTATATCGACGCCTACGTAGATTTAGGCATCTTCTATCAATCCGACGAAAAATACAAAGACCTCGAAAAAGCGCAGCAATCTTATTATCAAGCGGCACAATTAGGCAATCCCGAAGGAATGAACGGATTGGCGATGATCTATTACGATATGCCGGACAATAAAGGAGACGAACAAGCGTTTCGATGGTTCTCCAAATCGGCCGACTTGGGAGACAGTCTCGGACTATATTATCTGGCTGTTATGTATGAAAACGGTTTCGGAACCTATTCCAACAAACAAAAAGCATGGGATCTATATCTAGCCTCAGCCGATCAAAAATTCTCGCCGGCCTATCGTAAAATAGCGCAACTCATCGAAGAGGGCGAAGCACCTGCATCATTCACAGGCCGAGAATTGGAATACTATATAAAAGCCGCCGAAAGAAACGACATAGACGCTATACACGATGTCATACGGTTCTTGGAGAATGATCCCGACCGGCAGAAAGAATTGTTCTCTTGGTGTCAACGAGGAGCACAGCTCAATAACGGGAAATGTATTTGTAAATTAGGAAAACTCTATTTCTACGGCATGGGGACAGAAATGGACGAATTCAAAGCGATGAACTGTTTCCGCAAAGCCGAAACGATGGAAATCCCCGAAGCCTACTATTTCTTGGGGCTGGCCTACTACGAAGCCAAAGGTGTGGTTAGCCCGAACATACAAAAAGCCGAAGAATATTTTAGAAAAGCTGCCGAAGCCGGATATTCCGACGCGATTAAAGCAATCGCCGAGCTTTATATGCAGTCGGGACAAGAAAACGGATATGAAAAAGCCATCGAATATCTGAAAACGATTGCGGAGGGAGAACATGCCGACATCGCTTATGAAGGACTCATGCGAATCGCCGTGGAACAAATGAACGCTCAGGATTACGACGACCCGCAGAACAGCGAATTATATCAAAAAGCTCTCCGATTCGAAACATCAGGGAAAGAAGCCGGTATGACCGAGTCGTTAAGTAAAGCGTTCCTCGATCGAGGAATAAATTTATACAATATCGAAAAATACGAATCGGCCATAGCACCCTTGCTTTTAGCAGCACAAATGGGAGAATCGGAAGCCGCGACGCATTTGGGAGATCTGTATTTCTACGGACATGGCGTCGATACCGATTACGAACAATCCTATTATTGGTTCGCCAAAGCAGCGCAAAGCAACAACGCTTATGCCCAATATTCCATTGCATTCATGTATATAAAAGGACAGTTCGTAGAAAAAGACGACACGCAAGTAATCAAGTGGATGAAATTAGCGGCAGAGAACGGCTACACCGAAGCGCAAAAGAACATGGGAGAATACTATTATTATGGCTCTTTCGGTTGTCGAAGAGATATGAAAGAAGCCATAAAATGGTATGAAATGGGAGCAAAAAGCAACGAACCGACATGTGTGTTCACTCTGGGATTAATCTATGAAGAAGGAGACGGAGTACAAAAAAATATCCTGAAAGCTGCCGATTGGTATCAAAAAGGAGCACAAGCCGGCATTCCTTCTTGTTTGTATAATCTTGGGAAGCTAATTATCAATAAAGAAATATCGGGAGAAGAAGAGAAAGGATTCAACCTCATACAACAAGCCGCGGAAAGCGAATACTCCTTTGCCCAAAACTACATGGGACGTGCATACCGTTTCGGGTGGTATGTCAATGCAAACCCGGTCAGAGCCACCAACTGGTTCACCAAAGCGGCAGAACAAAATATGCCGGACGCAATGTGCAACTTAGGCGACATGTACTCCTATGAAGACGGATTGACCATCGACTATGAAAAAGCGTTCTATTGGTACGAAAAAGCCGCCGAAACAAAACACAGCAGAGCTTTGACCGAACTGGGAGACATGTATTATGCAGGGAAAGGTGTCCGACAAGATTACCAGAAAGCAATGGAATATTACCAGAAAGCGTGTGACGAAGGTTATCCTTATGCATTCTATTCATTAGGCTTTATGTATTGGAAAGGACAGGGAACGCTCCCCGACAAAGAAAAGGCTCAGGAATATCTCAGTCAAGCCGCTGCTATGGGAAATGAAAGCGCTTTCCAACTTTTGAACCGCATGGATCACGAATCGGAAGAAGAAAAAGACATCGACCCATTCGCCCGACAAGCCTATTTAGAAGCTCAACAAGCCCTTGCCGACAAAGAAACAGAAAAATATATCAACCTTCTATCCCAATCGGCGAATTTAGGATATGTTCAAGCCCTGAACGATTTGGGAGACCTCTATTTTAATGGAGAATTGGCCCCTAAACATATGGGCAAAGCATATGAATATTTTTTGAAAGCCTCTCAAAACGGATCGGGATATGGTTCATACAGTTGCGGATTCATACTCATGAAAGGGTCTGCCGATATTCCCCGGGACATTGAAAAAGGACTTTCCATGTTCCGTTTGGCGGTTGATCAGAATTACAAAGCGGCAACCCGGGACTTGGCTCGATATTACTATTCGTTGGAAACCGAAGAAGACAATCGCAAAGCGTTGGACTACTACCTGCAATACATTGAATACAATCCCAAAGACACCGATACATTGCTCCATATCGGGTTGATTTACGAATCGGGGTTGGGAGTTCCGCTCAATATCGACCTCGCCCGTAGATATTATGAAAGAGCTGCCGAACAAGACGAAACCGGCATGGCATACAACTTCTTGGGAGGAACCTACATGAATGACGAAGAAACCGAGAACAACGAACGAAAAGCCGTGCACTATTTCCAAAAAGCTATCGAATTGGGCAACACGAATGCAATGTTCCGAATCAGCTACTACCTCCACAACGGTAAAGGAGGATTACAGGTCGACATACCTCGGGAAATCGAATTGCTCACCGAAGCCTCCAAACGCGGGAACCATCAAGCCACGTATCGGCTGGGATTATTATTCGAAGATAACGAAAGTGGAATGGCTCAAAATCTCGAATTATCCGTCAAATACTTCCAATTAGCCGCCGACAACGGTATTCTCGCCGCCATCAACAAGATGGGAGAATTATATCTTTTCGGGGAAGTAATACCGGCAAACCTGACGAAAGCCATATCTTGCTTCACGGCAGCCTCGGAACAGGGATATGGGAAGGCCTCATATTGGTTGGGAAGGCTTCATACCGATGGTATCGGACAACTCGAAAAAGACACTCAAAAGGCGATGAACTATTACCGTAAAGCTATCGAACAAGGTTATGAAGAAGCCCGGGAGTGGATGGAACAACTCCAAAAAAATTTGGTGGACGAGACCATAACAGATATTGAAATACCCCAAGACAAATCAGACGAAGAGCTATACAAAGAGGCTAAAAATGCATTGGAAAAAGCTCAATTCAAAACGGCTTACGCCTATTTTTCCTATTTAACGCAAAGAAACCATGCCGAATCGTTCAACGAACTAGGAGACATGTATTTCTACGGCAGAGGAATGGCAATCAACCAAGCCAAAGCTCTGGAACTATATAAAAAAGCCGCGGCCCTCGATAGTGTTTATGGTTTCTTTAATGTCGGATTCTTATATTGGAACGGACCCGAAGAAATACAAGATCCCGAACAAGCATTACAATATTTGAAAAAAGCGGCCCAAATGGGCTATACCTACGCACTGAGTTTCATCGGAGATATCTATCGAACCGGACCGGAAGAACTTATCGATTATGCCGAAGCGAAACGATACTATCAAAAAGGAGTCGACGTTAACGAAATCAATGCAATAAAAGGTATGGCTCTTTTATACCTTTTGGGACAAGGCGTAACACAAAACAATGCTATGGGAGCATTCTATTTGAAGAAAGCAGCCGATAAAGGCAACGCATGGGCCATGTATCACTTAGGACGTCTGTATTATTACGGCGAGGGTATTCCCCGTAACCCCAAATTGGCATTGGACTATTTACAAATGGCTTATGATGCGAACTATCCGGATGCATGCAGTCTGTTAGGACTACTCTATGAAAGAGGCGAAGGCACTGCACCAAATATAGAATTAGCCAACAAGTTATACATCAGAGGGCATGAATTAGGAGACGACCAATCCATGTGGTACTTGGCTTGCAATTATCTCGATGGAAACGGTCTGCCCAAAGACTACAAAAGAGCCGAAAAACTCTTTATACAAGCCATCGAAAGAGGGAACGAACCGGCTCGAATCGACTTAGCCAGAATGATATTCCACGGATTAGGAACAGTACAAGACCCGCAAAAAGCATACGAAATCATAAAACCCTGTTTAGAGCAAGGATACGGACGAGCATATATGTTAATGGGAGAAGTTTACGAAAACGGATTAGGTGTGGAAAAAGATTATAAACAAGCCAAAGAACTGTATCGAAAAGCGCTCGACTTAGGATATAGTTTTGCACAAGAAGCACTCGACCGTTTAGACAAGTTCTGCTAAAAATAAAGCTGTTAAAAACAAAGGAGCACCTCCTTCCCTTTCGTACTCTATGGTATTGCGTGACATTTCAGTCCTCCTCCCTTGCCGTGCCCCGTAGCATTGCGGGGTGTTTTGAAACACAAAATATAGGGGAGGTGTCCATAGGACGGAGGGGTTAAAAAGACCACAGCAGAGGAAATGGATTAGGGCATCACCCTCTCTCCCTGCCGTGTCCCGTAACATTACGGGGTGTTTCCGCAAGGAAATTTATTTTGTCCCCTTATTTTTCAATGACAAGTTGTACTTTCTTTGTCCCTAAACGAGCCTGTAACCACTCCTTGAATCTTTTTTGCTCCGACAAAGAAAAGACTTTGGAATGACGCACCACAGCAAGAGTTGTCGTGTCTCTCGCCTCCGTATCGATACGGCTGAAAATCGTTTTCGAAATGGCAATATCGGTAACATTAGGGAAAAGAACCTTTATTTCAGGAGCGACTTCCACCCCCACAGAATCATATTGTTGGTAATGCGATGCCAGATTTTCCAAAGAATCTATCGTTTTCTGCTGGCGAGCTATCTGCTCTTGATTATGCAAATAAATATCTTTAAACATCACACTGCTCAAAGTACTTATATCCGCTTGATTTTGCCCATACCCTTGACGAACCTCCAATATAGCACCGCCCAATCCATACTGGGGCAATCTCGCCTGTGCCACAGCTATGGAATCTTTCGGGATTTCGGCTCCTACCAAAGAGACGCGTATGATGTGCTTTCCGTGCTCCGTCACAGCACTTTTACTTAAAACCTGAGTATCGGCATAATTGAAATTCTGGGAAACAAAGCGGGATGCTGCGACCTCGAAAAAGTTCTCTTTCACCATATTGTAAGTAAGGTAAATACTCGGAGCCATAGTCAGTATCAAAATGGTATACACCATTCGTTCCACCTTCTTGCGTCGTTCATCGTCCACAAACTCCTTCTTCGAATATTTCATTAACTTCACGCCCAAAGTCGTTGCGAACGCAATAAAAACCGAATTGATGAAAAACAAATAAAACGCTCCGAAAAAATAATAGAAATTACCGGTAGCCAACCCGAATCCCGCCGTACACAACGGCGGCATCAACGCCGTGGCAATGGCGACACCGGGTAAAACATTTCCTTTTTGTTTGGACGACATCGCCACGATACCCGCCAATCCTCCGAAAAAAGCGATCAACACATCGTAGATAGTCGGCGAAGTACGAGCGAGTAATTCACTTCGGGCCTCATTCAGGGGTGAAACCCAAAAGTAAATAGTCGACGTTATCACACTGAACAACGTTGCGACTGCCAAATTCCGAAAAGAACGTTTTATCAACTCATAGTCATTGATACCTAACCCCAATCCGATACCCATGATGGGACCCATCAGAGGTGAAATCAACATAGCGCCGATAATCACAGCGGCCGAATTGGTATTCAATCCCAACGAAGCGATAAATATCGCGAATACCAAAATAAGAATCGTAGAACCCTTAAACTCCACTCCTGCGCGAATCGCTTCTACCGAAGCCGCCTCTTCTTCCCTGTCTTGACTCATATCAAGATAATGAGTCAAAAACCTTTTAACGGAATCAACGAATTTGGGAAATGACATAATTACTTTTATTAAAATACCGGAAACTCAGAACCGCTCTTTCAAAACTTGGACACGAAACGTCTCAACCCGGGAACCTCGTTCATCGGCAAATCATGACGGAACAAATAGACCAAGAACACACCCAAAAGCAGAGTCCTGAATGCCAAACGCAAAAAGAGGGA
Source organism: Barnesiella sp. (assembly GCF_022723415.1). Lineage (NCBI taxonomy): Bacteria > Pseudomonadati > Bacteroidota > Bacteroidia > Bacteroidales > Barnesiellaceae > Barnesiella > Barnesiella sp. The sequence continues at coordinate 14,871 of NZ_JAIJHU010000046.1, forward strand.
TTCGATAGGGACAACCATCGCCACCGCATACAGCACAACCGTCAACAGCGTATAGCGGAAAGCTGACTTCAAATCATAACGTATCGGGTAAACACGTTGCCCGATAAAAAAAGAGGCCAACATCATACTCGCATAACAAACGAACGCCCCCCAAGCACAAGCCATATATCCGAAACGGGGAACCCCCACGATGTTGATAATCGCCGTAATGGCAAAACCGAACAAAGAGAACCAAGCGCCCCATTGTGTCCGGTCGGTCAATTTATACCACAAAGAAAGATTGAAAAACACACCGAAGAACAATTCGGCGAGCATGACGATAGGAACGACTTTCAATCCTGTACAATACGTCGCCGGCATAAAGAACCGCACGAGGTCTATATAAAACATCACTGCGAGGAAGATGAAAAGCCCGAATATGATGAAATACTTCATCGCATCCGAATACGACTTTTTATTTCCGTCGCCGGCATCTTTATTTCGGGCAAAAATAAATGGTTCGTATGCAAAACGAAAAGCCTGTGTAAACATCACCATCACGATCGCTATTTTATAAACCGCACCGTATACGCCGAGTTCCGACATGGCATCCGGGCGATTGCTTGCCAGTTGAGGATAAAACATCTTGTCGAAGGTTTGGTTCATAATACCGGCGATCCCCAAAATTAATAATGGAAAAGAATATTTCAACATGCGTGACAACAAATGCCGGTCGAACCGATAACGTATCCCGAAAATCTCTGGGAACAAAACCAACAATACAACTCCCGAACTGATGACATTCGAGACCAATATATATCCCACCAGAAAATCGGGGTCGAAAAACCAAGAAATCCACTCGGGGTGAATACCATACAGCCACGGGCAAAGCAAAATGAAAAACAAATTCAACGCTATGTTCAGGAATATCGAAAACAATTTGATCGAAGCGAACCGTATTGGACGACGCCGATAACGCAAGTAAGCGAACGGCAACGCCGTAAAAGCATCGACGGCTATAATGGCCGCCATCATCAATACATAATCCTCATGTTCGGGATAACCCAACAACCTCGACAGAGGTGTTATAAACACCCACACAAGAACAAAAAACAACGTCGATGTAGTCGCCAGCGAAATAAGCCCGGTAGTATAGACCCTCTGCGGCTCTTTCTCCTCCTTATCGTTGGCAAACCGAAAAAAACCGGTCTCCATGCCATAAGTCAGGATAATCAACAAAAGAGCCATATACGCATACAGATTGGTCACGATGCCATACTCGGCGGTCGTTTTCAATACGTTGATATAAAGAAAAACGAAACACCAATTCAAGAACCGCCCCAATATACTGCTTAAACCGTATATGGCGGTATCTTTCGCCAAACTCTTCATGCCGGCCATACGTCTCTGCTTATACGTGATTAAAACAATGTACCCTGCTCCGAAATCCGTCGCCGATTCAAATGGGTATAAGCCAAATCGGTCACCTCGCGCCCCCGGGGCGTACGCTTGATAAATCCCTCCTTAATCAAATACGGTTCATATACCTCCTCCAACGTTCCGGGATCCTCGCCCAAAGCCGTCGCAATAGTCGTCAACCCTACGGGGCCGCCTTTGAATTTATCGATAATGACCGAAAGTATCTTATTGTCGATCTCGTCGAGCCCGTATTTATCGATGTTCAACGCTTCCAAAGAATACCTTGCTATTTCCAAATCGATACTCCCCGACCCTTTCACTTGGGCAAAATCACGAACACGACGCAACAAGGCATTCCCGATACGAGGCGTTCCACGACTGCGCATAGCGATCTCGGTAGCCGCCTCATGCGTACAAGGCACGCACAACAGCTTGGCCGACCGCTCTATAATATGAGTCAATACGGCATGATCGTAATATTCCAAATGACAGTTTATCCCGAATCGGGCACGCAATGGACTCGTCAATAACCCGCTTCGGGTAGTCGCACCCACCAGCGTAAAAGGATTCAATTCTATCTGTATGGAACGCGCGCTCGGCCCTTTGTCGATCATAATATCGATACGAAAATCTTCCATCGCCGAGTAAAGATATTCCTCCACTACCGGACTCAGACGATGAATCTCATCGATAAACAACACATCGTTTTCCTCCAACGACGTCAACAATCCAGCTAAATCACCGGGCTTGTCGAGTACCGGCCCCGACGTTATTTTGAAACCCACCCCCAACTCGTTAGCCACGATATTGGCGAGTGTGGTCTTCCCCAATCCGGGAGGGCCATGCAACAATACATGATCGAGCGGCTCTTGGCGCATCCGCGCCGCCATGACGAAAACCCGTAGGTTCTCTATAATTTTCTCCTGTCCGTTAAAATCGTCGAATGCCAACGGACGCAGAGCTTTCTCGAACTCACGCTCGGTATCCGAAATTTTTTGCTCTCTTATGTCGAATCGATTATTTTCCACAGGCTCTTGCGTTCACCGTATTTCGACGACAAACTTAACAATTTATTTTGTGATTACGAGAAGCCGATTGGAGTTTTTTAGGGCTATGCACGAGAGCAGAGCTCTAAATATTCCTATTTATTTCAGGGAATGGGAACTTTCACGTCGGCGTTTCAATGTCTCTTTTCGCTCTATCTTGACCCAAAATTCCCTATGCGCTCGCAAAGCCTCCTCTATGGAAGTAACCTCGTCCCACCCTCGTAAACGAGCATACACCCCTACGACATATCGTACGACCGACTCGTCCCGACAAAATCGGTTGAAATTGGCTAAGCACATTTTCGGAGTCATCGGTATAAACCGCATACGGTTCAGGTCGATAATAGAAAACACGATACCCTCCTCCTGCTTGTCGAACAAGATATTTCCGGCAGAATAGTCCAAATGTAAGACCCCTTTTTTATGCAAATCTACCGTAAAAGCGGCGAACGCTTCCAGAATATCCTCACGTCCGGCAATACCACCCTCCTCGAATTCTCGCATCATACGAGGATAAGAACAATTTTCCGACACAAAAAAAGAATGCTGCAAAAGTCCCCCGCTTTTTAGTTCGATATAAGCGACCGGGGCAGGGGTTTCTATTCCCATAGACCTCAATTTCAACGCATACTCATAAGCACGGGAAGCCTTGCTGGGACGGAAAAAAGTATAAGCGATTCTATTGATAAACAACGGCACTTTATAATTCTTCACCACATACCACTGCCCCTCATAAGAAAACTTGCGAAGCTCGTTTCTGGCTTTATAAATGCAATCACCCAACGTAGGAAATGAAATCGGCAGTTTTTGTACGAAATTTCGCAGCTGGCAATATGATGGATTCAGAACAAGTTTCATTTTCTGGTCATCGGGTCTTGAATAATATGATGATAAAAATACGCTTTTTCAACGATGTAAGAAAAATGTATTCAACCTATTTCTCTTTTATTAGAGTTTCTAAACTTTTCACGCGATCGACAATAGTTTCCGGGGCTATCTCCAAGCAAGCATAATCCTTTCGATAACAAGGCTTATTGCCGAATACAGAACAAGGACGACAATCCAGTGGCAACTCAACCACGCCGCTATCCGACTGTCGCCAACCTAAGAAACCACAATACGGGTGCGTGGCTCCCCAAACCGAAACGACCGGAACCTCCACCAACGATGCCAAATGCATATTGGCCGAATCCATCGAAATCATCACGTCGAGACGGCTCATCAAAGACAGCTCGACCGCAAAGCCATAACGCTTGTCCGCCAAAGAAATCACTCCCGGATAACGCTCACGCCATAAGGACAAAATCTCCCGTTCCCGATCGCCCGATCCAAACAAAAAAATCTTTACTCGGCTTTCCTCCGATAACTTCGAAACGACCTTTTCCATACAGTCGAGCGGGTAAATCTTACCTTTATGCTTAGCGAACGGAGCCACTCCTATCCAACGCTCTCCGGAAGATTTCGGGGGCGTCAACTCCGAATACAATCCTTCGTCACCCACACCCTCATCATACAAAGAGACGAAGTTAGGAACAAAACTAAACCCTAGCGAAACAAACACCTCGCCGTACCGTTCGAAAGAGGAACGGAGCGGACGCAGCACTTTCGCCCTGCGAGACGTTAATTCCTGTTTTTCTTTCCGTCCTTTATCGATTACGGCAACACGAATCCCCCATAATTTGAAAAAAAAGCGCAACACCTTCGTTCGCAACACATCATGCAAATCCGCTACGGCATCGATGGACAACCGACGAACCTCCCGAGCCAGATGATAAAGCCCGACAAAGCCCTTGTGCCTTCCCTTGACATCGGCGACGACAACCTGTAAATTTCTCGGAGCGTTTATGAACAACTGTGAAGCCACTTTTTGAGTAAGCATCACGAATGTGGTTTCAGGATAAGCCCGGCATACGGAATAAACCACGGGAATAGTCATCGCGACATCGCCCAATGCCGACAAACGTATAATCAGTACTTTGCGATAAGGCATAAAAAGTGTATTACTTTTTATATAAAACCGGATTCAATGCCGGATCGTTATACATCTTCATCTGCTTGTAAACCTTCATATATTTCTTGCCAGACTCTATTTCATCGAGCAACTGGGTGATCGCCATAGACAAATCGGCTCGTTGCTCCAATAAAATTCTCAGCTTTTCCCGGCATTTGGCGACATGCTCGGGAGAGGCATCCTTACGCTCTACCTCTTGTTGCATATGATAGATTTTAACGGCAAGAATCGACAGACGGTCTATGGCCCAAGCCGGACTTTCCGTATTGATGGTTGCATCCGCTTTTACCTCGACGTTGGCATACTTTTGTAAAAAATAATCATCGATCATTTCCACCAAATCGGTACGCTCCTGATTCGACTTATCGATTCTTCGCTTGATAGCTAAGGCTTCTTCGGGATCTATCTCGGGATTGCGAATAATATCCTCCAAATGCCACTGAACCACATCGATCCAATTTTTCAGACACAGATAATATTCTATACTCCCTTCCGAATAAGGATTTTCCAACGGGGCATCGACTTGGTCGAACCGATGATAATATTGTGTTGTATTCCAAAAAATACGATTACACGTTTCAGCGAAATTCATAACTTATTGCTTTAACGAATATGACTTCTTTATCACAAAAACAATATCCCGCACAGAAACCAGCGATTTCACCTCCGCCGGACACGGCCTATTTTTGTTTCATGCAACAAACATAACAATAGTTTTACGAACTTCCGCTATTTTCCTCATATAAAAATAGCTTTTCGCTTCTTTACCCTAAAAAATTACTATTTTTGTTTATCAAAAAAACATAGCGATGAACACGATTCCATATATTGTAGCAGACAACAAAATACCCTACCTGAAAGGGATTCTCGAACCTTACGCACGAATCGATTACCTATCCCCCGAACGGATAAATGCACAAACGGTACAAGATGCCGATATACTTCTAATCCGCACCCGGACAAAATGTAATCGGGAACTGCTCGACCGAAGTCGCTGCCGATACATAGCGACGGCGACCATAGGCTACGACCATATCGATACGCTCTACTGTAAAGAAAAAGGTATCTCTTGGCAAAACGCACCCGGTTGTAATGCATCTTCTGTCGGGCAATACGTATTGTCATCATTGCTGGCTTGGAGCAAAAGCACCAGAAAAAACCTGCAAGACTGCACCATAGGCATCGTAGGAGTAGGTCACGTGGGCAAAATAGTCGCTCGATACGGCAAATTATTGGGAATGCAGGTTCTGCTTAACGATCTCCCCCGGCAGGAAGCCGAAAGCGAAACCGATTTTGTTCCTCTCGAAAAAATTTGTCGGGAGGCCGACATCGTCACATTTCACACCCCTCTGACACATGAAGGAAAATACCCGACATATCATTTGGCCGACACCGACTTTTTCAACGCCCTTGAAAAAACGCCCCTCATCATCAATACGGCGCGAGGAGAAATAATAAATACCGAAGCATTGAAACGAGCGTTGAAACAAAAAAAAATATCGTCGGTTATCCTTGATTGCTGGGAAAACGAGCCGAACATAGATAAAGAATTGTTGGAACAAGCCTTCATTGCCACCCCCCATATCGCTGGATATTCTGCCGACGGTAAATCGGAGGCGACACGCATGATTGTACAGTCGGTCGGAAAATGGATAAAAACCGCTATCCCCACCCAAAATATCGTACCACCTGCACCGGTACGGGAAATTATCGACCTCTCCGGGGCCGCCAATCCTCTGCAACAAGCCGTATGGGAATCCTACAACCCTTTCGACGATGACCTCAGATTGAGAAAATCTCCCGAAACATTCGAGATGCAACGAGGCCTGTACCCCCTAAGGCGAGAGTTTCCGGCTTATTATATAAAAGGTATTCCCCCGACCGGTTCTCCCATTTTAGAAAATTTAGGATTTCACCTCGTATAAATATACACATTTTATACTTGTATAGAAAAGAAAAATGAATAAATAGCTCGATAAAAAATGACCCTTTTTAAACCCTTCTCACATATAAAAACACGTATTTTTTGCACATAAAATCTATAAATGTGCAAAAAACGAGTAATTTATAAGAGAAAATTTTTTTTGTTCGGAGAAAAATATATTCCTTTGCACTGCAAAAAATAAGAACGTTAATTTATTTATTAATTAAAATTTAAAAATTATGTCTGACGTAGCATCAACAGTAAAAGAAATTATCGTAGAAAAATTAGGTGTTAAAGAATCAGAAGTAACTCCCGAAGCAAACTTTACGAATGACCTCGGTGCAGATTCTTTGGACACTGTCGAAATGATCATGGAATTTGAAACCAAATTCGATATCAAAATCGCTGATGATCAAGCAGAAAAAATTACAACTGTAGGTGAAGCTATCGCTCACATCGAAAAAGCTATCGCAGAGAAATAATTTATGGAGCTTAAAAGAGTCGTAGTAACAGGTCTTGGTGCAATCACTCCGTTGGGAAACAATGTTCCCTCTACATGGGCTGCCCTTTTAGAAGGAGTAAGCGGAGCAGGGCCTATTACGCTTTTCGATGCATCTGAATTCAAAACTCAATTTGCTTGTCAGGTCAAGGACTTCGATCCGTTGAAATACTTCAACGCAAAGGAAGTGCGCAAACTCGATCGTTATACCCAATTTGCTCTCGCAGCGACCCAAGAAGGTATCGCAGATTCGGGATTAGACCTCGAAACCGTCAATAAAGATCGTGCCGGCGTTATCTTCTCGGCAGGTATCGGCGGAATCAGCACGTTTGAGCAAGAAGTCGGGAATTATGCCGTCGCTCCCGAAAAAGGGCCTCGGTTCAACCCGTTCTTTATCCCGAAAATGATTGCAGACATCGCCGCAGGACAAATATCCATGATATACGGTTTCCGGGGACCCAACTTCGGTATCGTATCGGCATGTGCATCTTCTACCCACGCCCTCATCGACGCATATAACTATATACGTTTGGGCAAAGCCGATTTCATCGTATCGGGTGGAGCCGAAGCTGCGATCACCGTATCGGGTGTCGGAGGATTCAATGCCATGCACGCACTCTCCACAAGAAATGATTCGCCGGAAACAGCGTCACGTCCGTTCAGCGCTTCGCGCGACGGATTCGTTATGGGCGAAGGAAGTGCCTGCCTCATTCTTGAAGAATTGGAACACGCATTGGCCCGCGGGGCTAAAATCTATGCCGAAATCGTAGGAGGCGGACTCTCTGCCGATGCCTACCACTTGACGGCTACTCACCCCGAAGGTTTAGGTGCTAAATTGGTGATGCAAAACGCTCTCGACGATGCTCACATGGCGCCCGAAGAGATCGATTACATCAACGTTCACGGTACATCTACACCCGTAGGTGATAAATCGGAAGCCAAAGCGATTTTGGAAGTTTTCGGAGATCACGCATACGACCTCAACATCAGTTCTACGAAATCGATGACCGGGCACTTGCTCGGTGCGACTGGTGCATTAGAGGCCCTCATCTGTGTGAAATCTATCGATGACAGTATCGTACCCCCCACTATCAACCATGCCGAGGGAGACGATGATCCCGAAATCGACAGCAAATTGAATTTCACATTCAATAAAGCGCAGAAACGCGAAGTAAATGCAGCGCTGTCCAACACCTTTGGTTTCGGTGGCCACAATGCAAGTATAATCGTAAAAAAATTCACGAAGTAAAAACGTGTTCAGAACGATTTATAACCGTATAAGGCTCCTTATGTTGCGACATAAGGAGCCTTATGTTCTTTATCGTAAACTGTTAGGTTTTTATCCTACCGACATACATCTGTATGAACAAGCCTGTTTGCATCGTTCTTCCTCGATATGCGAACAAGGTCGGCGCATTAACAACGAACGACTCGAATTTTTGGGCGATGCAATTCTCGATGCCATCGTCGCCGATATATTGTTCCACAAATTCAAAACGAGCAAAGAAGGGTTTCTCACCAACACGCGGGCAAAAATAGTTAAACGCGAATCACTCAACGAAATCGCCGTGAAATTAGGTCTCGATAATTTCATCACCTATTCCATGCGCACCAGTTCGCACAACAACTACATGTTCGGCAATGCCTTCGAAGCCCTCATCGGAGCCATTTATTTGGATAAAGGATACCGATACTGCAAAAAATTCGTCGAGACCCGTATCATCGACCCATATATCGATCTCGAAAAAATCTCGAAAGAAGAATTCAATTTCAAGTCCCGACTCATCGAATGGGGACAAAAACACAAAGTCGATATAGAATTTGCACTGATCGAGACCATCGTCGACCAAGACAACAACCCCGTATTCCAATCGCAAGCCCTGCTCGGAGGTATATCCGGTGGGATAGGAATAGGATACTCCAAAAAAGAATCGCAGCAAAATGCAGCACGCATAGCGCTCAACCGAATCCGCAGAGACAAAAACTATCAGCAATCGGTATTAGCCACTCGGGAGAATGGGAATAACACGATCGTAACATAAAAATCATAGACAAAACAATGGGAATCACGGGAGAAATATCTATTTTTGCCACTTATTGAAAACGTTCGTCAAATGAATCCTACAAAGTTGATACGTTCGATATTTGCAAAACGTCTCTCTCAAATAGACCGTTATGCCGATTACGGCGACATCATACAGCAAAAAACACTGCTCGACCTGCTTCAAAAAGCAAAAAACACCGAATTTGGAACAAAATTCAAATTCAACGACATATCCTCCTATAAAAGTTTTGCCGAAAACATTCCCATCAATGGATATGAAGAATTAAAGCCCTACATCGAACGAACGATGAGCGGGGAACAAAATATCTTATGGCCCACACCGATACGGCATTTTGCAAAATCATCGGGAACGACCAACGATAAAAGCAAATTCATTCCCGTCAGTGCCGAATCCCTCAGATACTGCCATTATCAAGGAGGCAGCGATTGTGTAGCCCTATACCTCAGAGAAAATCCCCAAAGCCGTTTCTTTTCGGGAAAAGGCCTGATACTCGGAGGAAGCCGGGCACAAAACCCTTTTGGCAAAGCCTATTGCGGAGACCTATCGGCAATACTCATTCAAAATATCAATCCGCTCATCAACCTGATAAGAGTCCCGTCGAAAAAAATAGCGCTCATGAGCGAATGGGACACCAAGCTCGAAGCCATCGCCGAGAGCACGATCGATCGGGATATCACCAATCTGTCGGGAGTACCCTCGTGGTTTCTAGTCCTCATCAAACACATCTTAAAAAAAACAGGTCGGCAGAACCTCACGGAAGTATGGCCCAACCTCGAAGTTTTTTTCCACGGAGGAATCAGTTTCGCACCCTATCGCGAACAATACCGGGAGCTCATCTCCAACCCCGACATGCACTACGTCGAGACCTATAATGCTTCCGAAGGATTCTTCGCCGTACAAAACGACCTATCGGTTGCCGGTATGCTACTCCTCATCGACTTAGGCATCTTTTATGAATTTATCCCGCTGGGAAAAAGCAACGAACACGCCGTTCCGCTGTGGGAGGTAGAAGCCGGGCGCAACTACGAGATGGTCATCACCTCTAACGGAGGCCTATGGAGATATCGCATGGGAGACACCGTAAAAATACTCTCCACGAATCCGTTAAAGATAAGCATATCGGGACGCACCAAACACTATATCAATGCCTTCGGAGAAGAACTCATGGTCGATAACGCAGAACAGGCAATCGCCCGCACCTGCGCACAGACAGGAGCCAGCGTACTCAACTACACAGCCGCTCCCGTATACATGACCGACCACAGCAAAGGACGCCATCAATGGCTCATCGAGTTCGGCGAACTCCCCGTTCCGGTCGAAATATTTGCAGAAAAGCTCGACACGAACCTCCAAAATTTAAATTCCGACTACGAAGCCAAACGATTTAAAAGTATCGCACTCGAATGCCTCGAAATCATTCCCGCCAAAACAGGGATATTCGATGCTTGGTTACGTGACCACAACAAACTCGGCGGACAGCACAAAATCCCCCGGCTATACAATCGACGCGACATCATAGAAGAAATACTCCGGTATAACCGGTAATCCTTAATATCCGGCTTCTCAATTAAACAGAAAAACAGGGCTGCCCGACTGAATTCACATAAGAGGAAATTCCCCGCCTCCCTTGCCGCGTCCCGTAGCATTACGGGGTGTTTCCGTAGGGAAATATAGGGGGGGGGTGAAAGACAAACACGATACATCGTAAGGTATTAACCTCCTC
>NZ_JAIJHU010000047.1:0-25519 GCF_022723415.1 Barnesiella sp.
CTCCTCAGCTCTCCCCTATATTTTGCGTTACAAAACGCAGGGGAGGAGGGTAATACCAGCTTCAGAAATGAAGTCGGGTATAGGTCTTTTTTCTTTGCCGTTTTGTAGTACCCCGTAGTGCTACGGGCAGGGGAGAGGTTAAAGCGTTTTTTTTGCAGTTTAAGCAAGGGTGGGTATAATATTCTTATTTTTGAACTCGACGAGGTGTTAGATTTGAAAGGGGGAAAATAAAAAAGGACTGTAATTTACAGTCCTTGTGTAGTTGCGGGAGCCGGACTCGAACCGACGACCTTTGGGTTATGAGCCCAACGAGCTACCACTGCTCCACCCCGCGATGTTTGTGAGTGCAAAGGTATGGATAATTTTTTAAATAGCAAATATTTTGAAGAGAAATATATATGGCTTGTTCTTGAATTTTTGTTAAGTTGTTGAATGACAGAAAATTATTTTATTGTTAAAAATGCAAATATCGTGGTATGAAGGAAAAACGGGGTGCATACTTTGGTATTTCATGATAAAAATGTGTAATTTCGCACAAGTTTTGTACAGATGTGCAGATAGATGAATTAGGATTATGGTTCGTACACGAGAATTGCTTATCGATGTTGCCCGTCAGTTGTTTGCCCGTCAGGGTGTGGCCGCTACGACGATGAACGATATAGCCGAGGCATCGGGAAAGGGTCGCCGTACGATTTATACCTATTTCAAGAATAAGAATGAGATTTATTGGGCCGTCGTGGAAGCCGAATCGAAGCATTTATACGCTCGGTTGGAGGGGCTTACAAACCGGGATTTGCCTCCCGAAGAGAAGTTGCTCAACTATATCAATATCCGTTTGGAGGCTGTGAAAGAAGCTGTCGTGCGTAACGGGACATTGCGAGCGGAGTTTTTCAGGGATATTTGGAAAGTGGAGAAGGCCCGGAGGAGTATAGACTTGCGAGAAGTGGCCTTGTTGCGGAGCATATTGAGCGAGGGCGTGGAGCAAGGTGTATTTCATATTCCTAATGTGACGGCTACCGCTTCGGTGCTTCATTATGCGCTTCGGGGGCTGGACGTCCCTTATATCCGCAATAATTTTTCGGAATCGGGAATAGACCGATCGAGATTGAAGGATTATATATTGGATTTTATTTTATACGGAATAAAACGATAGAAATATGAACCAAAGGGACGAGGCGCATGTCTTGTCCCTGTATTATGAAAAAAAGAGTTATGAAATTACTTGAAGGAAAAGTCGCTGTGATTACCGGCGCAGCACGGGGCATAGGAAAGGCTATCGCCCTGAAATTCGCTTCGGAAGGAGCTGATATCGCATTTACGGATCTTGTTATCGACGAGAACGGTAAAGCTACCGAAAAAGAGATTGCCGCTTTTGGCGTGAGAGCCAAAGGGTATGCTTCGAACGCAGCTAATTTCGAAGAGGCTCACAAGGTGGTGGAAGAAATTGTAAAGGATTTCGGCCGTATCGATGTTTTGGTGAATAACGCAGGTATCACTCGTGACGGTTTGATGATGCGCATGACGGAGCAGCAATGGGATATGGTTCTTACCGTGAACTTGAAATCGGCATTTAATTTTATCCATGCCGTAACTCCTATTATGATGAAACAGAAATGCGGGAGTATTATAAATATGGCTTCGGTCGTCGGTGTATCGGGTAATGCCGGACAGTGTAATTACTCGGCTTCGAAAGCCGGTATGATAGGTTTGGCGAAGTCCATCGCCAAAGAGCTGGGCTCTCGCGGCGTGCGTGCCAATGCTATCGCTCCGGGTTTTATCATTACCGATATGACAGCGGCTCTTTCGGACGAAGTGAAAGCCGAATGGGCTAAACAAATTCCTTTGCGTCGAGGCGGTACGCCCGAAGATGTGGCTAATGTAGCTACTTTCCTTGCCTCGGATTTGTCGTCGTATGTAACGGGACAGGTTATCCACTGCTGCGGCGGTATGAATATGTAATCGGGTCTGCACGACAAGATATATATAGTACAGGGGCTATATCTGAATGATATAGCCCCTGTATTGTTCCTATATTTATTTCCCGGCGGCGTTTACCGAGCCGCTGTTGATCGAGTTGTTGATTCGTTGTTGTCCGGCTTCGTGTTTCCGTCCCCAATTGATATTCCAACTTATGTCGAGAGTTAGGAGTTGTTTAATCATATTGGTTGTCGTTTCTCTGTAATATCCCGCATAGCGGTTCCAGTTTTCGGATTTTACTTTGTAATTGTTGATGAAGGGATCGAGAACCATGATCCCGAAGTTCCAGTCTTTGTAGGCATAGGATAGTTTAATTCCGTGTACATTTTCACCTCCTGTGAGGGTTTCTCCCCAAAATCGATTGAAATTGGTTTGGAGTATGCCGTTGAGCGTAAATCCCCAATGGGAAATATCGATACTGGCATCGATGAAAAAATTGTTGTAGGTATGTGTGTAGGTATTTCCTCGCATCCAGTATTTATGCCAACCCGGGGCAGCACTGAGGGTGAGCCAGCCGGGAATGACATTGATGCGTGTGTTGAGGTAGAATCGTAATTCTTCGGCATTCTTTTGATTGTCTACCCGGCTGAGTATTTTGTCCCCGACCCAGTATTTTTCGGGCATGATCGCACCGGGAGCATGGGTATAGAATGCGCCGAGTTTTCCGTAAAATATTCCTCGGTTGTATTGGTATTGCAGTTCGTATTTATAGGTAGCATAGGGTTTTACATCGGGGTTACCGGTCGATTGTTGAATCCCGTCTATGTCTTGAACGACCGGGCTGAGCATGTCGAGGGTGATTACGCTGCCCATGCGGACAAAGTTGAATCGTAGGGAGGAATAGTCGTCGATGGTATATCGGGCCGTGAACCGGGGACGCCAAATGGAGTAGGTGTGGGACTGCCTGTTTTGTGGCGCATAGTGATAGAGGCTGTATCCGAGTCCGACCGACCCATCGAAATGGTTCCCGAGGCGTAACCAGTATTCGCCGAAAATATAGCTGTTGCCTTGATTCATGCGATCGATGGTATTTTGTTCGACATACTTGTTTTGTATCCATGACTGCGTGTGCCGTATTCCGGCGGTAAACCGGCTGTTTTTCCAAGTTTTCTCGTAATCGACTTCGCCGAGTACCGAGAATGTTTTCCCTTTGATGAGGTTATCGATGTTTACCATAGGGGCATCCGTGGCTAAATCGTTTTCATTGTAAAGTCTGTGACTGTGCGATGTTTCATAGCTGGTCACGAGATTTGCCATGATGAGTTGGTCTTTTTTCAAATTATTTTGGTAGTAGAGGTTGAGCGAAGGATGTAAAGATATGTATTCCGTGCGGTCGTACATGTTGTTTTCGATTCCTCCGAGACGCTCGTCGGTCAAAATGCCTTTGTATTTGTTTTTATAATTGTTATTATTGAGATTGAGCGAGGCATTGAACATTTGTTTTTGAGGGTCGAGGAAGTTGTAGTTCAATGTGTGTCCGTTGTGCCAAGCCTCGAACCCGCTTCCTTTTTGGCTTTGCTCGGTGCGGACATACCGGGAACCATCGGCAAGTTCGTATCTTTCTGTATTGCTACGACCCATTTCCAGATTCCAGCGTGGAGCGAACCAACCGGAATAGGAGAATTCTGATTTGCCGGTGTTGACTTTGATCGAAGTCCAATATTGTCCCCACCCTCGGTTTAGCGAAGGTGTAAAATTCCCCATGAAACTACCACCCGAAGTGGGTGTTTTAATGATGAAGTCGAGTACGGCTCCTGCCTCGCCATAACGTATTCCCGGATTATCGATGTATTCTACCCGTATGATTTGCTCGGGAGAAATGCCTTGTATTTCTTTTTCCGTGACCGGACGTCCGTTGATACGGAGACTTAATTCGCTTTTATCGGTCAACGATATACTATTGTCGGTGGGGTTGATGACGATGCCCGGTATTTGCAGTTTTTGCAGTAATTGCAATCCGTTTTTCGATTGTTTTATCTGTTGGGCATTGGGGAAAAGCAGATTGCGATCGGCTTTACGTACCCAAGCGGAGGCTTCTACGGTTACTTCGTCGAGTTCTATGTGATCTATCGAGGCTTCTATGGAGTCGATGTCGATTCCCGTTGTGTCGGCATAAACTACTTCTGTCGTATCGTTGTCGGTTGCGGGATGTGCTTTTGTCGTGGGAAAGACCACTAATATACCTGCAAGGAGGAGTGCTTTTTTTATCATTGTATGTGTCGTTTTCTAATAGAGACGTAATTTCTCTATATTCGGTTGCAAAAAAACTGTGCAAAAATAAATTTTTTTTATCGTCCTGTCTTTGGTTATAAGTTTTTCTATATATTTTAATAGGGGGCTCGGTCGGGGCAAGAGAAGTGAAGGTAAGCTACGATTCGATAGGAAAAACGAAAAGTTCGTTTTGTCTTTTTTTGGGCTTGCGCTATTTTGCAAGGCTTGCGAAAAAATAGGCGGAGTCTTGATATGCCCAAGCACATTTGTTTCTGCGCTCGGTTTGTGCTATTTTTGCACAAAATTGAAATTTGTGTAAATTATGGAAGTCCTTTACGAAGACAATCATCTGATTATTGTCAATAAGAATTGCTCTGAGATCGTGCAAGGCGATAAGACGGGAGATACTCCGTTGAGCGAGATGTTGAAGGCGTGGTTGAAAGAGAAATATAATAAGCCGGGTAATGTCTTTGTGGGAGTAACTCATCGGCTCGACCGTCCGGTGAGCGGGTTGGTAGTGTTTGCCAAGACGAGCAAGGCACTGGCGAGATTGAACGATATGTTTCGTAACGGCGAGGTAAAGAAAAGTTATTGGGCTATCGTGAAACGAGCTCCTGAAAAGGAGAGCGACGAACTCGTACATTATTTGGTCAGAAACGAGAAGAGTAACAAGTCGGTAGCGTACGACCGGGAGAAACCGGGTGCGAAACGTGCTGTATTGGATTATAAAATTTTGGCTCGGGGCGATCGTTATACCTTGTTGGAAGTGGATTTGAAAACAGGCCGGCATCATCAGATCCGTTGTCAGCTTGCCAAGATAGGCTCGCCTATCAAGGGGGATTTGAAATACGGAGCGGAGCGTTCCAATCCCGATGGGGGGATTTCGTTACATGCCCGTCATATCGAGTTTGTCCACCCGGTTTCGAAGGAGCTTGTGAGCGTGACGGCTCCTGTCCCGTCCGATAATTTGTGGCAGGCGTTCGAAAAGATGGTGGAAGGAAAATAGAACGTGCTTTTCAGTACCCGAAAGAAATCTTTACTTTTTTCCCTTTTATCTTTTCGTTTTTGAGGCGGGTGAGCGTTTCGTGCGCTTTGTCGCGAGTTACAGCGACATAGCTGTAATGGTCTTTAATCTCGATGAGCCCTATCTCGTCGGCTGCGAGCTTTCCTTTCTGAGTGAGGAATCCCACGATGTCTCCTTTGCTTATTTTTTCTTTTTTCCCGGCTGCGAAATGGAATGTGGCCATTGGCGGAGTTTGCAGGAAGTCGGCTTTCGGGTCGATTCGGAAGTCGGTCGCCTCGGTTGCGTATTCGGGCATTTGTTCTGTGGGGCCGAGAATGATAAATGCTTCTCCTTCGGCATGCATGCGGGCGGTGCGTCCGTTGCGGTGCGTGAAACTTTCGAAGTCGACGGGCAGGTGGTAATGTACGATGTATTTGACTTCGGGAATGTCGAGTCCCCGTGCGGCCAGATCGGTAGAGATGCAGATGTAGCTGCTGTGGTTGCGGAATTTGCAAAGCGCCCTCTCTCGGTCGGCTTGTTCCATGCCGCCGTGGAAGGCTTCGGCGATAATGCCCCGGTCGGTGAGGAACTGCCGTACACGGTCTACGCTTTCACGTTGGTTGCAAAAGATGAGGGTGAGTCCCGGTTTGAGGTTGTGTAATAGGGCAAGCAGCGTTTCCAATTTGTCTTTTATCGGCGAGTCGATTCGGTAGAGCGATAGTCTGTCGGTCGGCGTAGTCTCGTTGTCTTTCCGTGAACCGAGGAAATTGAGCTTTACCGGTTTTTTCAAATCAGTGAAGGCCGGTAGAGATTCACTGTCGGTTGCCGAGGTGAGAATCTTTTTCTTTACGTTTTTCAAGGGAGCGATGATTTCTTGCATTTCGTCCTGAAAGCCTAAGGCGAGGCATTTGTCGAATTCATCGAGGACGAGGGTATCGAGCGTTTCGAGTACGATTCGTCCCCGGCGTATATGGTCGGCGATTCTTCCGGGAGTTCCCACGATAAGAGCGGGAGCTACGGCGAGCGATTTACTTTCTTCCCGTACGGAGTGGCCGCCGTAACAGCAAACTATTTTTATACCTGCGGCGATTTTACGCAATACGTTGTCGATTTGTAAAGCGAGCTCGCGGGAGGGAACGATGACGAGCGCTTGCACTCCGGCAATTTTGGGGGAGATTCGAGACAGTACGGGCAGAAGGAATGCTAATGTTTTTCCCGAGCCTGTGGGTGAGAGCAGTATAATGTCGTTTGGCCGTGTAGCCGTTTCGAGCATTTGCTTCTGCATGCCGTTCAGTGAGTCGATATTCAAGTTGCGACACGCTTTGTCGATAAGAGCCGATGTTTCTTTCATGTCTGCAAAGATAATGTAAGCCGAGGGTCGAAGCAAATTTATTTGTTTATGTCGGAACTCTGCCTTTTGGTGTTGTACAAAGAACGAGAAAAATAAAGCGCATCGATTTGCTTTTACAATGGAGAATCGGATTGAAAAATAATTTGAAAAAAATGACGATCCAATAAAGTACAAGTATATTTATATTTGAAATAATGTTAAATGTGCTAGAATTGTGTTTGAAAATTATGTTGTATAACAGAAAATTCATACATTTGCAATGTGTTTTTCATAGTATTAGATTAAGATTAAGGTTAACAAAGATTGGTTGTCGTGAGACAATCAATTTTTTTTTTTTGCCTATTCATTATTTCATATTGTTTGATAGCCCCTTTATTTTACAACGGTAATAAATACTCCTAACTATTTTCTAACCCCTCCGTCACTACGTGCCACCTCCCCTATATTTTGTACGACAAAACACCCCGTAAGGCTACGGGACACGGCAGGGGGAGAGTATGAAACCCGATTGTTGCTGTTGCTTTTTTTTAACCTCTTCGTCGTTTCAACCCCCTCGCCCTGCGGGCACTCCCCCTATATTCCCTAACGGAAACACAGGGGGAGAGGATTGGAAGTGGCGTTTCAGTTTCGGTATAAGGATACATTGTGCACTCCTCCCCTATGTTTTGCAATGCAAAACATAGGGGAGGAGTCCGAAAGCCGGAGGGGGTGGAAAATATTATATTTCAATCGTATATGTTTTTGAATTTGCAGCTCGTTTATTTTTTTTAGATGGCTTATGTGGGCGGTATATTCAACCGTTGTTTTATTTAAAGTGTGTTTTTCCTTCTCTTATTTTAATTACAGTAGTGCATTTTGACGTAGAGGGACATATGGGGATTTAGATTTCTATACTTGCCCTGTATCGGCTGTGGGGGGAGACCGGAGTGAGTGCGAGGTATCCGTGCAGGAGCTTCCCGTCGGTTATGCGGGGTGGATTTGTTTTTAGTCGAGCGACGTGGTCGTTGTGGAGTTCTCCCGGTTTGGGATAATAGTCTACACGGTATCGCCCTTCCGTCTCCGGAGGCAAAAAGCGGTCGGCGAGTTTGCGTGCGACCATACCCATATTCATGCGTAGATTGAGTTCGACGAACGGGTGCAAGAGTGTGTTTCCTCGTTTGTCGCGATAGGCCATCATGTCTACCCCGAAATATCCGGTGTAGTACGGGGCTATGCGTTCGGTGAAAAAGTCGATAAGCGATTCTTTGACGGCAGTGATGATTTCGAGGCCGACGGCATGGGTCAGTTCGAGTTCTAAAACGGCATCGCTTGCCAACCGGTTTTCTTTATATGCTCCGTGACGGTCGGTGAGGAACGAGGAATATCCAGCGAATTTTACTTCGAATCCGTCGCTGTGAAACTCCATAGCCCAGTCGCTGATTTTGTCATAGACCGGTTCGCCCATAAGCATACCTTGTTTCTGCAATACTCCGTTGCTCCATTGAGCCAATGCCGTGTCATATCCGTAAAGATTCCAATAGAGTCCGCGCCCGCTACCCGACCATGGGGCTTTCAGGATTTTACGATCGGATTGTTCTGTGAAGGATCGAATCTCGTCGGCTGTGTGTAGTTCTACCGGAAGTTCGGGAAAAGGGTAATCGATGCGGTTACGAAGGTATTTCCCGATTTCGGCGGAAAATTTTCGGTGGGATAGTTCCCGAATGGTATCGCATTGTCGTGCGGACGGTAATAGGGTTTTATCGATTCCCGCTAATCTCAAACGTTTTATCAAATCGCGGTTCCACCCCCAAACATGTATCTGTTTTACTTGTGCTCCATCGAGCCGGTCGGGTGTTACCGTAGAAATCTTTAAATTGAGCGGGGCTAATGTGTGAAGAAAATCGGACGGTAATTTATCGGGTATGTATATCGTGGTGTCGTCGTCGGCATACCAAAGGGGAAGGGCGGAGAGTTCTTTCCCGATGAGTTGCGCTGCCGGTGGAGGGGTGTAATTTTCTCCACCGAAGGCTATGGCCAAGTCATTTTCGGGATTGAACAGATAGAGGTTCATGATATGCCGTTTTTTTTATGGGGCAAAGATACGGAAAAAGGGAAGAGACTTTATCGAACAAATGTATTTGTTTTCCCTGTCGGATTGCTTACGCCCTCGATTTATACGAATATCGGGCTTTTCCCATTTGTCGCAAAATGCCGATGAATGTTGTCATATTTTTTTAAAAGGAGATGATTGTTATATTTTTTAAAAAAAATAATCAAAGAATGATTGCAGATTGTAAAATAATAATATTATATTTGCATATAGATAAGATTAAATTCGACTATGTAAAACTCAATTTTCGTTGTTTTCGGTTGCCTGTTTTTAGGAGTGGGAGAATAGAGAGACTTTGCATTCGAGATGGCATTTCGATAGTTTTTGAATAAAAGATGCTTTTTCTTCATATTAATTAAAATAGAATAGCTATGAAAAAAATTACTTCTGTTCTTTTTCTTTTCTATTGTTTTTCGGTAGGGTGGGCTCAGACTGTTCCTCCTTGTACGTTGGAAATAACCGATGCCGAGACTTTTGCTCGTGATTGGACAGTGATCGATGTCAATAGCGACGTAAGTGCCAATACGTGGGCCTATAACGATGGCAATGCGATGTATATGCAAGATAAGAGTAATGCCGCCGATGATTGGCTAATCGCTCCGGCGGTGACCCTCGAAGCCGGGAAAGCCTATAAGGTGTCGGCTTATGTGAAGCATTCTTCTACATTTGGTTCGGATAAACAAAAAATAGAATTGAAAATAGGGACGGCGCCTACGGTAGAAGGGCTGACGACCCGGTTGGTTTATGACGAATCTTTTCAAAGTAGATTGTTCGTGGAAAAATCGGGGACGTTTTCACCGGCGGAGAGCGGTGTTTTTTATGTGGGATTGCGTTGTTACAGCGAATCGTATAATGGCGATCTCTATTTCCAGAAGATCGTTATCGAAGAGGCTCCCGTTTATCCGGCACAAATTACAGACCTTTCCATCGTTGCGGGGGAGAGGGGAGCGATGTCGGCGACTCTTTCATGGACATGGCCTTCGTCCGACCATTTGGGCGGTGCGCTTTCGAACCTCTTGGGCGCTAAAATATATCGGGGGACAGATTTGGTCGCTACTCTCGATACGGCTACTGTGGGAGGAAAAGCTGGTTGGATAGATTCTTCTATCGAGACAGCCGGAAATTATACATATAAAGTGGTCGCATATAATACGTTCGGGAATTCTCAGGGCTCAGCAACGACCGTTACTTCCCCGTGGATAGGGAATGATACTCCTGCGGCAGTTACCGATTTGGTGGCTTTGGCAGAAGATGCGACTGTGAGCCTTTCGTTTACGCCACCGACAGTCGGAAAGAACGGTGGATATATCGATACCGAGGCGCTTACGTATGAAATCGGCCGTACCCCGGGTGGTGTCTTGTCCGAAAGTTTTTCGGGACCATTCCCTTATATCGATGAAGTCCTGGAATTGGGCAGTTATGTTTATACGGTCGTCGCAATGTTCGATGGTAAAGCGAGCGTATCGGTCGCTTCCAATAAGGTTGTTGCCGGAGGAGCGAAAGAATTACCGTATAGCGAGAGTTTTGATACCGAATCATCGCTCGATTTGTTTACTATACTGAGTGCCAACGGGGATAATTCGACTTGGAAATATGATAGCTCGAAAAAAATGGTTCAGTATTGGGGCGGTAGTGATGCCGATGAGTGGCTTATTACGCCTAAATTGAATTTGGTGGCCGGGAAGAATTATAAACTACTTTTCAAAACTGGGCTTGAAAATGCGGCTTCTGAGGAAAGTTATAAGGATTTGAGCGTGACGATTGGTCGGGCCGCCACGGCGGAAGCTCAATCTACCCGATTGTTCCGGGATACAATTCAGTCTGCTTTGATGGAAGAGAAAGAGGTTGTCTTTTCTGTTTCCGAGTCGGGTGGATACCATATAGGTTTCCATTGTTACGGACAGACCAATTGGTATGCTATATTCATCGATGACCTGTCGGTGGACGAAACAGTGGTTGTCCCGGCCGTCGTTTCCGATTTGACCGTCGCTCCCGGTGAACAGGGCGCTATGTCTGCCACGGTTGCATGGACCAATCCTTCTCTTTCGGCTGCCGGTACGCAACTGCCGATGTTGACGAAAATGGAGTTGTATCGGGGCGAAACTCTTATTTATACACAAGAAGATCCGATAAAAGGAGGTTCGGAACAGGTGATCGATGAAGATGTGCCTGCTCCGGGCAAATATGAATATAGAGTCATCGGTTATGTCGAGGAGAATGCCGGTGAGGCCGCCGTGGTGGAATCGGCTTGGATAGGTGCAGATACTCCGAAATCGGTAACTGATGTGGAATTGACCGATGTGGAAGGCAAACCGCAAGTTACTTTTAGAGCTCCCGCAGAGGGTGTGAATGGCGGATATATCGATGTGGAGAATTTGAGATACAGAATCGTCCGGGATCCCGGGAGCGAGATGTTGACGGAAAGTTTGACCGATACGGTTTATGTCGATAGCGATGACCTTTCTTTGGCTTTGTATCGCTATACGGTAACGACGCTGTCGGGCGATATGGAAAGCGAGTCGGTAACCTCGAATGCGTTGGTATTCGGCAGTGCATTGGGACTTCCGTACGAGACGAGTATGGATAGCGCCGATGAGATGGCTTTATGGACTATCGTCGATGCCAATAACGATACGAAAAGTTGGGTATATGATGCTACTGAGAAGGAGATGAAATATACGGCCTATTCGGCTGCCGACGACTGGTTGTTTACGCCGCCGTTCGAAGCTAAGAAGGGTTCGCATACGCTTGAATTTAGGGCCCGGGCAGAGAAATATCGTTATCCTGAGTCCATTGAAGTGACATTGGGCAGTGATGTTCTACCCGGTGAAAGCCAAACGGTGATCGCTTCGTACCCGGAAATCAATTCGACTTTGTCGGAACTTTATACAGTAGATTTCAGTGTTCCGTCAGACGGGGTCTGGTATATCGGTTTACATGCTACTACCCGGGATCCGTGGGGATTGTATATAAGTTCATGTTCGATTATCAGTAATGTCATTTCCGGTATCGATGGTTTGGAGTGTATGAATGAAGTTTATTTCGATCGTAGTAACCATTCGTTAGTTTTTGACAAGGGTGGCGATATTCAAATTATCAATGCGGCAGGGGTAACGGTAGTGTCTTGTGAATCGGAAAGCGGACGAATGGATCTGTCCCAACTTCCGGCCGGACTTTATATCGCTCATGTCGTGACCGAAGAAGGGAAAACGATACAGATAAAATTTATCAAATAATAAATAGGAAGTGTATGAAAAGTTTTATTTCAAGCCTAATCTTAACAGGTGCTCTTTGGGTGAGTATACCGATGAGCGCTCAGCGGCCGATGAATGAGAGAGTTCACGATAAGGTCGCTACGAAAGAAGCTCCCCGTATTCAATTCGTGGGGAAAAAACAGGGACCGAATTTGTTTCAATCGGCTGCGGCGAGTGTGACTGCCGATTTTAGTTGTCAGAGTGCCGGCAGCGCTGTAACTGTATGGGAAGAGGATTTTGACGACGGAACAGATGGCTGGACATTTACCAATGCCGAGGATTTTTCGTGGACTGTGAAAAAAATCACGAGTACGACTGACCCCAGTAGAGATTTTTCTACTTATGATCCAGACGATGTTCAATCGTTGTATATAGAGGGCCCTTATCAGTCTTTCAAACGAGGAATCGCTATGGCGACAAGTGGGCAGATCGATGTTCCTGCAAATGCTATGTTGAAAGGATATATAGGGTTTACCCAAAATATGGACGATTACTGTCGCTTGCAGATTTCTGTTTCGGCAGATGCTTTTGAGACTTCGGAAATTCTTTGGAATAGTGCCGACGAGGACGGAGAGAAGCCGTGGCGTTGGCATGAGTTTTCGGTTTCTTTGGAGAAATATTCCGGTCGGAAGATTCAGATTCGTTTTACGTATGGTCCCGGAAAAAACGATTCGTTCGGAACCGGTGGTTATATGGGCGATTTCGCTATCGACGGTTTAAAAATTACCGGAGTATCGACCGTAGAACAAGTCGAGGCAGCCACGGGCGAGGTGATTGCTTTCGCCGATATGTCCTCGGGTTCGCCTACGGCATGGCAATGGGCGTTTCCGGGAGGAACTCCGTCGACATCGACCGACCAGAATCCCCGGGTGTTCTATACGCGAGACGGCGTTTACGATGTGACGTTGACGGTAAGTAATGCCGATGGGAGCGATACGAAGACCCGCACGGGATTCGTGAAGGTTACCGGATCTGCACCGCTCGCACGGATATTACCACCGGCTACATTCCGGTTCAGCGAAACGCGTTTGCCGATGGTAGCTCCGCTGGTGGGGGTGCAGTATCGGGACAATTCGACCAATTATCCTACTTCGTGGGAGTGGACTTTCGACGGTGTCGATCCCGAACCGTATGCCCGGGTGACGTCGCACGAAGAAAACCCTATCGTAGGATATAGCTATATGCATAAACAAGGGGTGAGTCTGCGTGTGGAGAACGAACATGGCGAATCGAACGATACCGTAGAGGTGTCGGTCGAGTACAGTGGGCTAATTACGAATTTAGAGCCGGGAGATAGGGCTGCGACGTTCGATTTGGAAGATAGAGGAACTTTCCCCGGGACGAATAAATTGAATATTACTGCTTATGCCGAGAAGTTTTCCAAACCGTCCCGTCCGATATTGGTATTCGGAGCCTATGTTTATTTTGTGAGTGCTTCGGCTGCGAGTATAACCGACCAGATTGCCGATGTGGGCGTGCATCTGTATACCAGCGAGAACGGATTGCCGGGCAAGAAACTCGACTCGATGTGGTGGAGGGTATTCGAATTGGAAACCCCTTCGGGCAGTTCATTGACCGCTACGGAATTTGAATTTGACCCGACGGTGATCGACGACGAGTTTTTCATTGTAGTGGACGGTATTCCCGAGAAGAACGACAGTGTAGATGTGTCGTTCGCTATGGCCGATTTCCGGGATCACGGTAACACGGCTTATATGTTGAAAGATGGAGAGTGGCGAGACGTGAGCACTTATTTCCCCGCAGGAGCGAATCATACTTCTTATATGATTATGCCTTCGATCGTTCATTCGGTTATGTCGCCTATGCCGGTAGACCGTGAACCGCTGGTGGTGGGTAAAGCTGCCGGTACGGTTAAATATCCTTTCTATTCGATATACGGTTATGAAACTCCTATTCGGAGTGATGCCGAGTGGTGTCGGGTCGTGGGTAAGCCGAATGGCTTGACATTGGACACCTTGCAAATTTCCTATGATCGTTTGCCGGACGGTATTGGGGAACGTGTCGCTACGCTCACGGTCTCGGATAGTATTTCGACTTATGACATCAAAGTCACTCAAAATGTGAACGGAGTTAGTTCGGTAGAGAAAGTTACGGAAGAGAAGGCTTCTATTTATCCGTCTGTTTTCAACTCCGAATTTATTGTACGTGTTCCTGAGAATACCCGAAGTATTTCCGTGTTGGACGAAGGCGGTCGGGAGGTGTATCGACAGCATGTCGATTCGCAAGCTCGTCTTGTGACCGTAGATGCTTCGGCGTGGGCTCCGGGAACGTATTTTATTCGGGTCGTCGGGAAACATGAAATCACAGTCGTTAAGGGTGTGAAGAGATAGTTGGGTAACATTGTATGGTTTAACCCCTCCGTCACTACGTGCCACCTCCCCTATATTTTGCGTACAAAACACCCCGCAATGCTACGGAACACGGCAGGGGAGGAGGGTGAAAAAGCTACACCTGATAACGGAACATAAATCTCTTGGTGGCCTAATGGTTGACTTTTTTATTTTTCAGAATACAGGTTGAGGAGGTTTGACGGTGGTTCCTAAGGGGAGGGTAAAAAGTTGCGGATTGTAATTACAGAATCTGAAAGAGCCGTATCATTACTCGAAACAGAGTTTGATACGGCTTCTTCTTTTCTTTTGGGGAGGCTCAAATTCCAATTTAAAAATCTTTGGTAAAATTGAGTTTTGGCATATCTTCCTTCGATATTTTTTATAATATTATTATAATGTTATCCTTTCTTAATTTATTAAGAGTCTGTGTTATGTTTTTAGTACTTTTCCGTCTCTTTAATATACTTAAAAATTAATGTTTATGAAAAAGTTTTTATGGATAGCGTTTTTGTCATTCTGTTTCAGCGGTGTGGCAGCGGAATCCGATTGGAATGCCGATAGTGTACAAGTCTATTTTAGCCGGAGTGTGACTCCTGTCGTTCAGAAAAATTGGAAGGACCATAAGTTGATATTGAAAACATATCGACAGTTCCTCAAAACTTGTGAATCTGTGCCAGATTCTGTCTTGAAACAGTGTTCGTGGTGTTTTATCGACACATATTACAATATGGCTTGTTGCGAATCCATGATGAAACGGAAAAAAGCGGCGGTCGATGCCTTTGAGAAAGCTATTCAATACGGTTATTACGATTATGCCCATGCCCAAAAAGATACCGATTTGGATAACGTGAGGGACGACAAACGTTTTCAGAAGGCGATGGAGTGTTTGCGTGAGGTAGGCGACTTCGGATATATACTCCGAAAATCACCGGGGTATGACGATGCTGCATCTATCGACTCTTTGCCTGCATTCACATATATGGACCCCAACGACCGCGATTTGGTACGGGTGCGCCGATATTTCAACTTGGACAGTATTGCGGGAGCCGGTGACGAAATATCCAAGATAAAAAATCTGTTGGCGTGGGTACACAATACGATTCGTCACGACGGTTCGTCTTATAATCCCGAAGAGAAAAATGCGATAGCTCTATATGAAATTTGCAAGAAGGAGGATAGGGGCGTTAATTGCCGTATGATGGCGCAGATGTTGAACGAGTGTTATTTGGCTATGGGATTCAAGTCCCGCTATGTGACTTGTCTTCCGAAAAGCTATATAAACGATTGCCATGTGATCAACGTCGTTTATTCCAATACTCTCGACAAGTGGTTGTGGGTAGACCCTACATGGAATGCCTATGTCATGGACGACAAAGGTAATTTGTTGAGTATATCGGAGGTCAGAGACCGATTGAAAAAAGGTGAGTTCATGACGGTTAACGAGGACGCTAACTGGAATCATAAAACTCCGTGTACCAACGATTATTATTTGGATTATTACATGAGCAAAAATCTTTATTATCTGCAATGTTCCGATTGCAGTGGCTTTAACAATGAAACCTATGTCGAGGGGAAACGGCGTCCTGTGTACATCACGCTGTCTCCGACGGGCGAACCTTACGATAAACGGTGGAGTACTTCAAATGAGTCGTGGTTCTGGGCTTCTCCATATAAATGATATCGACGGGAGATATTGGATGCTGTTTTAAATTTATTCCGAGACAGATTGAGCCCCTGTCTCGGAATAAATTTAAAACAGCTTCTAAAATTTTTTTAATTCGGTGTACAGTCGTTGTATAGGCAATCCCATCACGTTGTAATAGCTGCCTTTGAGTCCGGTCACACCGATGTAGCCTATCCATTCCTGTACGCCGTATGCTCCGGCTTTGTCGAGGGGGCGGTACGTCTCCACGTAGTAATCGATTTCATCGTCACCGAGGGCGGCGAAAGTGACTTCGGTGGAGACGGCGAAGGAGATCTGTTTTTGCAGAGAGGTGAGCGTGACACCGGTGATGACGGTGTGGGTTTTTCCCGACAGGGCTTGCAACATGGCTTTGGCATCGGCTATATCGCGAGGCTTGCCGTATACTTTCCCATCGAGCCAGACGATGGTGTCGGCAGTAATAAGGAGCGTATTATCCTTCATAAAGCGGCGGTAGGCGGCTGCTTTTTCTTGCGAGATGTAGAGGGGAATCTCTTCGCCCGAAAGGGTGTCGGGGTAGGATTCGTCCACTTCGGGAAGGGCTGTTACCCGATAGTCGATGTCTAATCCGGCGAGAAGTTCCCGGCGGCGGGGTGAATTGCTCGCCAACAGAATTTCGTATTTTTTGAGATGCGATAGCATGGTGTTTCGTTGTTTTGTGTGGTTACCAGCCGAAGGCTGTTTTATCGGATATCCATTTGCCTTGTGCCCTCAGGATTTGTTCGATGATGTCCCGCCCACAACCTTGTCCGCCGCCGAACGGCGAGATGTAGCGGGCTATCTGTTTAATTTCGGGGGCGGCATCGGCGGGACAAGCCGGCAGACCGGCTATCTGCATGACCTCGTAGTCGGGAATGTCGTCGCCCATATACATGACTTCGTCGGGACGCAGCCCGCACTCGTCCAGCCATTTTTTGAAAATTTCGATTTTTACGGCGGCTCCCATATAGACATGGTTTAATCCTAATCCTTCAAAACGTTTGCGGACAGCCTCGGTGCGTCCGCCGGTAATAATGGCGATGGGGTAGCCCATTTTGGCGGCGAACTGCAAGGCGTACCCGTCTTTGATGTTGACGATCCGCATGGGTTCGCCCGATGGATGCAGGGGGATCGTATCGGGAGAAAGGACACCGTCCACATCGAAGGCGAAAGCCTTTATTCGTGAGAGGTCGAAATCGGTTCGGCTCATAGTCGTTGTTTTTAATGTTTGTTGGTTTCGTGAATACTCCGGCTCATCAGGTCGTAAATCTGCCGCATGGTCGGGTCTGAAAGCAGAGCCATTTGCTTGTCTATGACGTTTTTGTCGTATCGGATTGCCGGTCCGGTCTGAGCTTGTGCCGGCGGCATGTCGGCTACTTTCGCGGCAGTCTCCCGTATGAGCGGCAGCATGGTCTCGAACGGCAGCCCGTGTTCCGACAGAATGCGGTCGCACAAGGCGTAGAGGTGATTGGAGAAGTTGCAGGCGAACACGGCAGCCAAATGCAGGTACTTGCGCTGTTCGGAGGTCGTTTCGTAAACCTTTGTCGATAACCGACCTGCCAATTTTTGCAAACGTTCGGTATCGTCCGTATGGTTCGTTTCGACAAAAATAGGAATATCGTCGAAGTCGGTTTCCCGTTCTTTGCTGAATGTCTGCATGGGGTAGAATACACCGTACCGTGCGGTATACGGGGCGAACACTTCCATGTCCATGCTTCCCGCCGTGTGTACCCAAAGGCCTCGATTGGAGGGCATGCGGGAAACCAAATCGAGCAGAGCGGAGTCTTTCACGGCGAAGATATAGAGATCGCCGTCGGTGGGGACTCGGCTGATGTCGGTGGAATAGGGTACATCGCGCAATCGTTCGCTCAGTTGTTCGGCCGATTCTCGGGTACGACTGTATATATAAGCCGGAGTCATTCCCTTTTTTTGTAAAGCGACCGCTAATTGCGTAGCTAAATTACCGGCTCCGATGAGAATAATCTTCATGTCGATGCAGGGGATTACCATTTGCCGATGTGAACTTTTTCCCACATCATTTTTTCTTCGTCGAAAGGCTTGCGCTCTTCGTCTTTATGTCCAATGGAGAGAATGCAGAGCACTCCCATCTCTTCGGGGATTCCCAATGTCTCCCGCACAAAATCCTCGGCAGGTTCGTCCATAGCTCCGAATCGTCCCCGCACCTGTATCCAGCAGCTTCCCAAACCGAGGTCGGCGGCTTGCAACTGCATGAGAATGGCAGCGATAGAAGCATCCTCGATCCACGTATCGGTAAGGGTCATGTCGGCGGTGACGACGATAGCGAGTGCAGCTCCGGCAATGGGTTTGGCTCCCGAAGTCTTACATTCGGACAACCGGGCGAGCGTTTCTTTGTCTTCCACCGCAATGAACTCCCACGGAGTGCAGCGTTTGGACGAAGGAGCGAGCAATCCCGCTTCGAGAATGGTTTTTACGGCTTCGGGCGATAGCGCCTCTTGGGTGTATTTGCGGATACTCCGCCGATGAATCAACAAGTCGTGCAGGCTTTTCATAAGGATAGAGGTTCTAAGTTTGTTATGAAATTTATCCATTTTGATTTGTTTGAAAGAGTAAAGACCCTTTTTATCACCATACAAATCATCTTTACATAGCAAAGATACAATAACCTTGTTGTTCTACGGTTAATGGTAGAAACTTTTTTTGATACTTTTCGTCCGGCCGTATACTGAACGGAGTTTTTTCCCGTTTAATAAATGTGCCTTCGACGAAAGAGGCACAGTGTGTATAGAATCCCGATGAGATACAAGATATTATTCCTTTTTATCACGATAGGCGCGGTTTTTCAGTTGGCGGCACAGGGGCGTGTGAAGCTGACAGGACGTGTGTATGACAGTGACAATCAGCCCATAGAGTTGGCTACGGTGCGTGTGGCAGGAACGACGATGGGAACGATGACCGATTTGAAAGGGGAGTATCAGCTTTCCATTCCGGCAGGAGATTCCATCGTGGTGATTTATTCCTGTTTGGGGTATCGGGAAGAGCGCCGCCAGTTGCTCAATCTCACGAAAGATGTTTCCTTGTCGGTGCGTCTGAGCAAGAACGCCAAGATGTTGAACGAGGTTGTCGTGGCGACTCATCGCCGGCAGACGAGTACGTTGCAGACGATCGACACGAAGGATTTGAAATTGATGCCCGATGCGACGGGGGGGAGTATTGAGGCTATGTTGACAACTTTTGCCGGTGTCAATTCGAGTAACGAGCTGAGTTCGCAATATTCCGTGCGAGGGGGTAATTTTGATGAAAATATCGTGTATATCAACGGTATAGAGGTCTATCGGCCGTTGACTGTCCGTTCGGGGCAACAGGAGGGGTTGAGTATCATCAACCCTGATATGGTAGGGGCCGTAGGATTTTCGTCGGGCGGATTTTCGGCCGAATATGGCGACAAGATGTCGTCGGTGCTCGATATTATTTACAAGCATCCCGAAGCGTTCGAAGGATCGGTGTCCGCCAGTTTTTTAGGGGCTACCGCTTCGGTAGGACAGAGCACCAAGAAATTCTCGCAATTGCACGGCGTGCGTTATAAAACCAATTCTACTTTGTTGAGTTCTCTCGATACCAAAGGAGAATACGAGCCTTCTTTTTTCGATTATCAAACTTATCTTACTTATAAATTCGCACCGAAGTGGGAGGCTTCTTTGCTGGGCAATATTTCCATTAACAATTATAAATTTACTCCCCACGAGCGGAATACGTCATTCGGTACGGCGACCGATGCCAAACAGTTTAAAGTCTATTTCGACGGCTACGAAAAAGATAAGTTCGAGACTTATTTCGGTGCTTTTTCGTTGAATTTTTTCCCCGATAAATATACTCAATGGGCTTTGATGACCTCGGCTTTCGTCACGAACGAACTGGTGACTTACGATATTGCCGGGCAGTATTGGTTGGACGATTTGGCTAATGGCGAGGACGGCGAGTCGACTGAGAATAAGGGAGCTCTTGGAGTGGGGACTTATCACGAGCATGCTCGTAACCGGTTGAGAGCATCGGTGGTGGCTACTTCATTGAAAGGTGCTACGAAATTGGGACAGAACGAGTTGAAGTGGGGATTGACCCATCAATACGAAAAGATACACGACCGAGTGAGGGAATGGGAGATGCGAGATTCGGCGGGCTATTCTTTGCCGCATACGGGGCAATCGGTCGAGATGATTTATAATTTGTTTTCCCGACAAGATATGGAGAGCCATCGTTTGTCGGCCTATTTGCAAGATACCTACCGGTTACGTACTTTGTGGGGGCGCTTTATCTTCACCGGCGGATTGAGGGCTTCTTATTGGGGGTTCAACAAGGAGACCCTTGTCAGTCCTCGTGCGTCGATCTCTTTTATTCCGGCTGCCAACGAACAGATAACGACTCGTCTGGCCGGCGGGCTTTATTATCAAGCTCCTTTTTATAAGGAGTTGCGCGACACGGTTTGTGATGCCGCTAATAATTATGTCGTGCAGCTCAATCGGAATATCAAGTCTCAACGTTCTATCCATGTGGTACTGGGTGGAGATTATTCGTTCCGGGCATTGGACAGACCTTTTAAATTTACGGCAGAGTTGTATTATAAGAAACTCGACCATCTTATTCCTTATGAAGTGGATAATCTGCGGGTGTGGTACAGCGGGCAGAACGAGGCGAAAGGGTATGCCGCCGGATTGGATATGAAACTCTTCGGGCAGTTCGTGCCCGGCGTCGACTCGTGGCTTACGTTCTCTCTGATGAAGACACAGGAGGAAATCAATGGCGTGAAATTACCTCGACCTACCGACCAACGATATAGTGTGGGGCTTTATTTTCAAGATTATGTACCTCGGTTCCCGAAGTATAAATTCAGTCTACGGGCTATTTTTGCCGACGGTTTGCCGGTGGGTTCGCCTCGGAAAGGCCGACAGGCAGGTTATTTCCGTGCTCCGGCATATAAGCGTGTCGATATAGGAGCTTCCCGTATTTTGGTCGGAGGCGAAGATAAACTTTTGCAGAAAGGCGTTTTACGTCATTTGAAAAGCGTGTGGATAGGAATAGATGTCTTTAACCTGTTCGATATAAGTAATGTGAATTCGTACTATTGGGTGACGGATATTACCAATGCGCAATATGCCGTGCCCAATTACCTTACTCGCCGTCAGATAAATCTGAGGCTTTCCATAGATTTTTGAGAAATAATTTTTACGGAATTTATTTTAACCGGATATAGTAAATCAGGTCAGTGATACCGTAAAGAAGTGTTGCCGCTCCGAAAGTAATCACCATAACCCTCTCGGTCGCCGAGAACGGATTGACCAAAATTTCTATGCCGATGAGCAGAACGATAGCCGGTAACAGATAGGAGAGCCAACCCGCTTTGCTCCTCAGATTTTTTTTAAGTGTCAGCAGATAGAGTATTTGATAAACTCCTATCAATACCAGCGCTCCACCCAAAACATATACCGTAATGCCTATATACCAGCCGGGAAACAGCATAAGCGTACAACCGAACAGCAACATCACTAAGGATAAAACGGGGAAGGGTAACTTATTTCTATCCTCGCTCAATAGATAAACGAGGAGAGCGTATAGACTGGGTAATCCGATGAGAATACCGATGATTAAAAGAATCGTAGGCAGAGCGGCGTTCGGATATAAAATGAGTAACAAGCCTACGGCGATAGAGGCTATAATACGTATTAATGGGTTTTGAAAAGCATTCATGGAATATATCTTTTTTAGTTAATGTTCGCTTTATATTATAAACAACAAATATAGTGAAAGGTGAGCGCAGAGACAAACGGAAATTTTATTTCTGTTTGGGCTATGCCGAACCGCATCCTATTTTCGTACCAACAAATATAGTGAAAGGTTAGTGCAAAGTCAATAGGAAATTTTATTTCAAACTTGACTATGTCGAACCGCAGCCTATATTCTACAAATATAGTGAATGGTGGGCTCGGAGACAAACGGAAATCGTATTTCCGATTTGGTTCTACCCAAAGACTCCTATCTTCTACAAAGGTACTAAGTTGTTTGAGAAATACGAGTTTTTTGTTGTCCATTTTATCATTTAGTTTATAACGTAAAGTCGGAAGCGTGTTATAGGTTTGTAAAAGTTTGGGAAAAATTCGTACCTTTGTCACCCGCTATGGCAATCGGGCCGTTAAGTTTCGATGAATCGGGATTGTTCGAATGTCTTGTATTCATTCCATGTACGGGTTTTGCCTATGCTTTTTCGAAAACAGAAAATTCTATGTCTGCACCGAAAAGACTCTTAGCTATTATAAATCCTATATCGGGAACAAAAGATAAGGAAGAAATCCCTGCTCTGATAAGGGAAGTAATAGACCCTTCGAAATATCGGGTGGAATGTGTTTTTACACAGTATGCGGGGCATGGAGCCGAATTGACTCGCCGGGCCGTGGACGAAAGTGTGGACATCGTGCTGTCCGTAGGCGGAGACGGAACTTGCAACGAAATAGCCCGGGAGCTTATCGATACTTCCACGGCATTGGCTATTGTTCCGGTAGGTTCGGGCAATGGGCTTGCCCGCCATTTGGGTATATCGATGGACGTGCGAAAAGCTCTCGAAATTATCAACGACGGGCAGATCGTGGATTTGGATTATTGTACGGCAAACGATCGCCCTTTTTTCTGCACTTGCGGGGTCGGCTTCGATGCATTGGTGAGCTTGAAATTCGCGCAAGGAAAACGCCGAGGAAAATTGTCGTATGTGGCTAAGGCTCTTACGGAGTATCTCAAATATAAATCGGAAACTTATCAAATCGAAATGCCTGACGGGACGGTGACCGAAAAGGCTTTCTTGATTGCCTGCGGCAATGCCTCGCAATATGGTAATAATGCTTATATAGCCCCTCATGCCAGCATGCAGGACGGGAAAATCGATGTCACGGTGCTTATGCCCTTTACCCCGTTCGATACGGCTGCATTGGCTCTTTTGTTATTTACCAAACATATCGATCAAGATTCCAATATCAAGAGCTTCACGACCGAATCGCTTACGATTAAAAGGGAAAAGCCCGGTGCGATACACCTCGACGGAGAGCCCATAGAGATGGGAACCCGCATAGATGTGCGTTGTTTCAAAGGTGGATTGCATGCACTCATTCCCTCGGGTGAACCGAAACGCTCTATTATCGAACCTTTCGCTTCGGTATTTTGGGAATTTATCGAAACCGTTCGTCAGGAGTTGAATATTTGATTTTTGTACTTATCGATTATCAGCTAGTTCGATAACTTCCAAATCCTTAAATTCTCCCTTATCGATGGCGAAGCGTACCAATGTACGTTTCTTGTGGAATCCGTACATTCCTGCGGCTCCCGGATTGATGTGCAGGCAGTGTAGGGTTTTGTCATAAAGAACTTTCAAGATATGCGAGTGACCCGATATGAATAATTGGGGAGGGTGTATGTATATTTCCGGGGTCACTTCGCGTGCATATCGGCCCGGATAGCCCCCTATGTGTGTTATCCATATATCGGTATTTTCGATGCTGAAACGTTGGTGCTGAGGATAGCGAATCCGTAACTCTTGACCGTCGATGTTCCCGTATACCGCCCGAAATGGTTTCAAGGCTTCGAACCGGTCGGCGACTTGAACTGAGCCTATATCTCCGGCGTGCCAGATTTCGTCACATTCGGCAAAATATTTTTCGTAACGGTCGTCCCACCATGCATGGGTGTCGGACAACAAACCAATTTTTACCATATCGTTTTTATGATTTTTCTATGTGGTAAAAATACGGCAATAATTTGTAAAGTAGAAAAAAAACTTCTACATTTGTCCCCGTAATAAGAAATGAAAAACTGCGGTAGTAGCTCAGTTGGTAGAGCATCAGCTTCCCAAGCTGAGGGTCGCGAGTTCGAGTCTCGTTTGCCGCTCGATGAAAACGGTCTCTTGAATATTTAAGAGACCGTTTTCGTTTCTGTTATTTCTTCATTCTCACTTCATAGAGATCGTTGCGGCGATCTTTGAGGTTGCGCACGCTACCGTAGGTGTGCAATTCGTTCAAAAGATCCAAATCGACGTCCGATATAAGAATCATTTCGGTGTTCGGGGTAGCCTCGGCTCTGCGTCCGTCTGTCGGGAATGCGAAATCACAGGGGGTAAAAACTCCCGATTGGGCATATTGAATATCCATGTTGTGTACTTTGGGCAGGTTGCCTACGCTACCGGCTATGACTACGAAGCATTCGTTCTCGATGGCACGGGCATGTGCGCAGACTCTTACACGGGAATAGGCGTTTTGGGTATCGGTGAGGAACGGAACGAACAATATTTGCATACCTTCGCTGGCCATGATTCGGGAGAGTTCGGGGAACTCGACATCGTAACAAATCAAGACTCCGATTTTGGCGCAGTCGGTCTCGAAAGTCCGAATGGCTTTACCGCCGCTCAATCCCCAGCATTTCATTTCGTCGGGGGTGACATGTAGTTTTTCATACATTTCGTAGGTACCGTCTCGACGGCATAAGAAACCTACGTTGTAGAGCAGTCCGTCTTCTTTAATCAGCGGCATACTTCCTGTAATGATGTTGATGTTGTACCGAATTGCAAGATTGATGAAACGTTCTCGTATTTCGTCGGTATATCGGGCTAATCCTCTGATAGCCTGCGATTCGCTCGCATCGTTGAACCGAGCCATGAGCGGGGCGTTGAAATACTCTGGAAAGAGGACGAAGTCGCTTTGATAACCGCTTACGGAATCGACGAAAAATTCCACTTGCTCGAAAAGATCGTCGAGTGTTTTGTAACTACGCATTTGCCATTGTACGAGGCCTACCCGCACGGTGGTCTTAGGAGATATATATTCTTCGGTAGGCTCTTGATAGTAGATGTTGTCCCATTGGAGCAGACAGGCGAAGTGTTTCGATTCCTCGTCGTTGGGCAAATAGTTTCGCATTACCTTACGGACGTGGAAATCGTTGGAGAGTTGGAACAATAGCACCGGGTCGAATATCTCGCGTTGACGCACCTTGTCGATGTATTCTTTGGGGCGCATTCGGTCGGCGTATTTGTGGTAATTCGGCAAACGTCCGCCGAACATGATCGCTTTCAGATTGAGCTTTTCACATAACTCTTTGCGATATTCGTACATACGTCGGGCGAGACGTAGACCCCGATAATCGGGGTGTATGAACACTTCGATACCATACAGGATATTCCCCTTCCGCGTGTGAGTGTCGAATGTTTCGTTTCCTGTGACTTGGGCATAGGTGTGGTCGTTCTTTACATCGTTATAGTTTACGATGATAGAGAGGGCACAGCCCACGATTTTATCATCGACAACCGTGACGATTTGTCCTTCGGGGAATATGCGAATGAGTTTGTCGATTTGTTCAGGAGTCCAAAATACGTCGCTACCGTCGGCATAGACACGGGTGAAAGAGCTAGCCAGTTGGTCGTAATCTTCTTTTTGAAGATTGCGTATTTCGACTTTATTGATTTCTTTTTGTTTCATGAATCCTTTGTTTAGTTTAGGTATGCAAAGTTACTACAAAAAAGTGAAATGCGGAAAGATATAGTGATAGAATTGAGTTACAAGGGTTTTGGTTGAAGTGGCGATAATCCGTGAAGCCAT
>NZ_JAIJHU010000106.1:0-3572 GCF_022723415.1 Barnesiella sp.
CTCACGAAAAATATCGATTTCCCGAGCTATCGTTGGGCATTGCCAATTCCCGAGAACGATATTTTGTATAACGACAATATGGATCAGAATCCCGGTTATCAAAGCAAATAAATTTTAATAGAAGACAATTATGAAAATAAGTAAATTTATATATGCGGCTGTTGTAGGAGGGGTGTTAGCTTCGTGCCAATCGGTGGATACTCCTATGTTCAGCGATAAAGATGCATTCGTGGCTTTTGACAGTAAGTCCACTTCCATAGCCGAGAATGCCGGTAGCGAGGTTAAAATACCCGTTTCGTTGGTCGCTTCCAAAGGGCTCGACGTGTCGGTGGGTTTTGAAATCGATACGACTGCCTATGCCGGTAAAAACGCTGCGAAAGAGGGCGTGAATTACCGTTTGAAAAATACGTCGAATACTTTGTCGTTTACCGCTGACGGCGAGATGGTCGCTTACATATTGATCGAACCTATCGATAACGACGACTATGATGGCGATGTGTGTTTCGATATCAAACTTTCTGCCCCCGAAGGCTGTAATTTAGGCGCGAACTACACGACTACCGTCACGATCAGCGATGACGATCACCCGTTGGCTGCTGCCGGAATCTTGGGTAAATATAATGCATCGGGTCTGGATCCGTTCGGTACGTCTCAAATGCAAAATTGGACTTGCGAAGTCGTGAAAGACGCAGACTATGTAGATCGAGTTTGGTTTACGCAGATCGTTCCGTCGGCGAGTGGCGCGACTTATAAATCGGTAATGGGTACGGTAAGTTCCGATTTCAGATCGATAACGATTAACGCCGGTCAGGATTTGGGTACTGCTGGTTCTTATACTTTGAGTCTCGATTTCAATGGCGCAAGCTCGGCAACGGCTCAGGTTTCTAATGGAACCATTTCCATAAATACCTATGTGATCGCGACGATTGTGGAACAACCGGGCTATGCTGCAAGCGGTGCACAAACCGTCACTCTGAAAAAAGTTGAAGAATAATAAAATTATAGAGCAATGAAAAAATATATTATAGGATTATTCTCTGCAATCTGCCTCATGGGGGCAGGTTGCACCGAATTCGAAGACTTTACGCCGGTGGATATGGGCGAAGGTCCTGCCGTAACGGTGACGGCTGAGAAAACAGCCGTGGATGCTTTCAAGGTAACCATTACTCCGGCAGAGGGAACCGTATATTATTCTTATATTGTGACCGACGAGGCGATGACTGTCGATCCCGACCAGTTATTGCAAGCGAAATACGAAGGCTCTACATTGGTGAAAGCTGCCGAAAAACCCAGCGTGAGCGGTACGCTTTCTAACCAGAATTTAGGGGCTACGTACTATGTATATGCTGTGGCATCCAATGACAAAGGCGTTTGCGGGGCTGTGGCTTCGGCATCTGTCGAATTGCCCGACGAAGAGGCTCCTTATTTGGTGAACGTTCCCGACGGTAATAAATATAAAGCTACGAACGGCGGACGCAGTGTCGTTTTGACTTTCAACGAGACCGTTGTTCGAGGAAGCGGTGCTATCACCTACGATGTGACGAAGGGTAACCTTACCTCTTATGCCAGCGGTACGATCGAGAGTGTCGCTATCAATAATGAGTCTGTTACGATTACTTTGCCCGAAAGTGTAGTGTTTGACGAGAATGAAGCCGTATCGTATGTATTCCTCGATTTTGCCGAGGGTGCTTTCGCTGATGCCGGCGGAAATGTGTCTGCTGCATTGGTTGGTGGCGTCGATGAAGAAACTCAAACCGTTGCAGCTCCTTATTGGGAGTATACTGCTGCACAAGAAAGTGATTTTACAGGTACATTCGGATTCTTGTTCTATCAATATGATCTTCAAACACAACAACCCGGAAGTACACCTATGGGATTCGATACTGAGTTTTCATTAAAACATGCAAATAATCCTGATACGCTTGTAATAGACCATTTCTATTTTAAGGATGGGTATCCCAATCAACTGGAAGCCGAAGTGACCGATAATGGTTTTAGAATTGCTGATTTACAAATTATGGGAGTTATGCAGGTAGAAACTAATGTCGGAATGGTTAACGCTATTTTCACTTTCGCAGGACTTCCAGAGAGTGAAACCGATAATTTTGAATATGTAAACTTCGCTGAAAATGCACAAGGCGACGAGGTTGTATATGCGCAAGATCGTTGGTGTGGACTTTATTGCTTTAATGCCGATGCCGACCCCAGTGACAGCAATTTTAGCTTAGGGTGGTATGATTTGTGGAATGCATCTCTCTTCTTTAAAGGATCTGTTCAAGCCGCAGCCGCAAATACTAATATCCCGTCGTCGATAAAGTTGTTGAAAAACGAGATGAAATTGTCGGAAATGAAACCGTTGTCTGCAACAGAAAAACTTCATATGCAGTCCCTTATCAGACAAAATCTTAAAATGAAAAGTATTCGTTGATCCTTTTAAGGATAGAGTTATTGAGCAGCCGGTCTTTTAGAGACCGGCTGCTTTGTTATTGTCAGTACCGAGTCTGTCGTTGTGGAGTAAATCTGCGGAAGCTGGATTTAGTCGAAATCTTGTGCCTTCTCGTGACGAGAAACTTTTCGTATTTTCTTGTGAAATTTGTATATCCTTTCGTAAATAAAGGACTCTGAATAGCCGAGACATCGGGAGATGTTTCTTATAGAATCTCCGTGTATGTATTTTTTAACAATAGACTGATCGATTTCGCCGAGTGAATAGAATATTTTTGTAAAATGTTCTATATCAATCATGTTCGCTGAACAAATCCATTCCCGGATTGTTCTTAATAATCTAAGCCGTAAGAAAGAATATTTTGTCATCGCTTTTTATATAAAAAAGCCTCCGACCCTGATGAGTGAGTAATTGATACTGTAAATGGACTCCTAATGCAAATCGCTATTTGCATCATCATGGACCGGAGGCTATATAAAACCTCCTCTCGTGGTATATCTGTTCGATACCACCGCGAGTCCATTTACGGTATCAACACAAATATAAGCATATTTTTAATTAGTTTATAGTGATTTCTTAATTATTTATCGATTTTGTAATAAATAATTTTTATCTATCTTGTATTCAGATTGATAGATATTATAAAGATGCAACATAAATTTATCCTTATTTACTTATTTCTCTTTTAGACATCGACTCTTTTTTTATTCTTTTCTAACCCCTCCGTCCTTCGGCCACCTCCCCTATATTTTGCTGCGCAAAACACAGAGGAGGAGGGTTGAGAAGTAGTCTTTTCTTCCTATTGTTTTGTAGCGTCCCGCAATGCTGCTAGGCACGGCAGGGGGAGAGTTTGATACCTGATTTTGTTGCTGTCGCTGTATTTTAATCCCCTCGCCCTTTGGGCACTCCCCCTATCGCTGTGCGACACCCCGCAATGCTGCGGGACACGGCAGGGGAGAGTTTGATACTTGATTTTGTTGCTGTCTCTGTTTTTTACCCCCTCCGTCCTCCGGACACCTCCCCTATGTTTTGCTGCGCAAAACACAGAGGAGGAGGGTGAGATGTATTCCCCTTTCGCTTCTGCTTCGATTTTATATACGACACCTCGTAAGGCTGCTGGGCACGG
>NZ_JAIJHU010000107.1:0-3503 GCF_022723415.1 Barnesiella sp.
ACTACTAAGATAAGTTGTTAATACCAAGACCAAATTAATATTAATTGTACCTGTTCCTTATTATAGAAGAATTATTTTACTAACTTTCGTTCGTATTTAGTCTCTATTTTCCTTACTTTCTAACAATTTTATATAATTTTCTAACGTACTGATGCGCTTGTCCTTCTCCAAGATTAACTCTTTTAGATACTGGGATTCAAGCGAAGCGTTACCAATAGCGACCGTGGACATTACATTATTTGAGCCCACAACTGTTCCCGTCCCACTCGAAGCCCAAGACGGTGCGGTAAAGAGATCATCCATAGAGCACTTCAATACATCACGCAGACGCTCAAGAGTATCACTACGGAGATTCTTTGCTTTCTCCAGATGGTAGAGGTCGGTGGATTTACTACCGAACATTTGCTTTTCAAACTCTTTTTTAGTTAATCCAGCATTTGCTATTAACTGTCTGAGTATCTGACCATTAAACATAATTATGCTATTTAATTAATAATATTTAACTAACTATCATAAGTAATTTTACTTATTATCGTTAGTCTTTTCTAATTTTTATTCGTAACTTTGCAACAAAGTTAATAATAATATTTCAATTATGGAAGAAAAAAAGCAAAAAAATGATGAGAAAAATTCATTGCTCGACTGGTACAATGAAATTCCACGCAAAAAGAGAAGCAAGTTTATACTTGCCCTCCAACTGAAGTTCGGTATGTCTGCATCTGGCATCTATGACAAAATTAAAAAAGATAACTGGTTGCCATACCAAAAAGATATTGTCGATGAAATTATCAACGAAGGAGCATGGGAAAAATTGTAATAAGATGCAATCATAAGCAACTTGAAGCCATCAACAAAGACTTCGAGGATGCAAATGTCAATGCGGAGGTTTGCTATGGAATTTTCCACAAAGGCACGACTAATGTCGAAATTTCATATGATGATGCAGAGGTTGGCATCGTCGAGGGTATTGTCAAATATAGAATGAAGAACAATGAAAAAGAAGATTAAAATGAAATCTATCGAGGATGCCATCACAGAAAAGTTCCCCGATGTTATCATACACGAAGTCAGAAATAGTACCAAGTTTGGTATTCGCATACTTGGCACTATTCCTGCCCAAGACGAATATGATAAAGATCATATCGTAGAATGGACTGGGGACGGAAGAGCCTCAGAGTGCTACATCGATAGCAGAGACTACAGGGAAATTGCTTGGAACGAGGAGGAGCAAAGACCAGAATATATCAAAGCCAAGCTTCTCATCCACAACGATAGATTTAACGTACAGGTAGATGCCTCCAAGTAAATGTCTAAGTTGCCCAATAGGGGTGAACTGTATCAATGGAAGATACTGTCCCCTATTTCGCAGATATATAGAGCATAAATCTGAACCACTTGGATGCACCCCAAAAAGAATTAGCGATTATGAAAGCAATAATAACGTTAGAAACAGGCTATAAGGTTATCTGTGATATCCTTACCCCCCCACACCGTAAAGAGCGTGAGACGCAGGCTGAGTATGAAAGACGTTTTGTCTCGGAACTCAACCTGTCCCAACCAGATGCTGTCAACAAAGTCATAAAGTGTCATATTCTAAGGCATTAAGGCTATCGACAGTAAGTATTTTGTTTTGAGCTTGCTTTGCAATAACTTTGCAAGCGAATTTTAATAAGGGAAAAGAAATATGATCAAAGCAGAACAAATTTATCAAGCGACAAATGACGGCCTGGACATCATCTTCGCACTATATCCAGATGCCAAAAATTGCTTCGCTAAATACTGTAATGGCAATGTCAAAAAACACTTTGCCATAAGAAACGAAAAGACCCCTTCCTGCAGCATCAAAAAATACGATGCCTGCTGGAAGGTGACGGACTTTGGAGGCGAAGGTGTAGCAGAATCACCTATCGACCTCTATATGAAAGAGAAAAACATCAGTCGCTTTCCTGATGCTATCCTACGATTGGCTGCAGAGTTCAACGTCAGCGACGAGTTGAAGAAGGATGTCAACAAGCCAACCTTCGCTGAGCGAGATGCCACAATAGAGGAGAAAGACGGCACTCGCATATTTGAGCTCAAGGAGAAGTTTACCGACAACGAGCTGAGTGTACTTGGTCCAAACGTCAAACAGGAGCACGTCGATGCCCTCAACTGGCACTCTGCCAAATGGATTGGCTACGTAAAAGACCGCAAGGTTAAAATCAAGTACAGTAATGAGCACTATCCGATATTCATGCGTGAGTGCCTTGTATCTCCGGCTTCAGGCGACAAACCGGAAGTCAAGTTCTTTAAGATATACGAGCCTCTTAACTATCAAAAGCAATGGCGATTCTCTTATACACCTGAAGGCATAAAACCAAAATCATACATCAATGGGCTTGCCGAGCTGAAAGCAGCTTACCACGAATTTAACAGACGTGAGGAGGCCGAATACAACAAGACCAACACCGATGACTCCAAGCCTTACAAGGAAAAGAAGTTACCTGAAGCTTTCATCTGCAGTGGAGAGCGTGACAGTCTCTGTTGCCGATCCTTGGGCTACCACCCTCTATGGTTCAACTCCGAGACTTACAAGTTGAGTGAAGAAGAATACAAAGAAATCATGAAATATGTCGAGGTACTCTACAATATACCCGACATTGACGAGACGGGCATTGCTAAGGGTACAGAGTTAGCTCTGCGCTTCATCGATGTTCATACAATATGGCTGCCTTCATGGCTTCGTACTTACCATGACAACCGTGGTAAGGGGCGCAAAGACCTACGAGACTGGATGGAGTTGCGCAATACACGCAAAGACTTCCGCAATCTTATGACACTTGCCATGCCAGCTCGCTTCTGGGTGAGCAAGCTCAACAAAAAGGCCAACACCTGGGACCATTACATTGACACTGCGTGCCTCTATAATTTTCTTCGCCTCAATGGTTTTTACACCTTACATGACGACAACTCCACAATTACTAAGTATGTTCGCATCACAGGCAACATCGTCAAGCTCATAACAACAAGAGACATCCGAGAGTTCTGCCGTCAATGGGTCATCGATAGAGCTGAAAAGCGAGATATCCTCAACCTGGTTCTGAATACCCCGAAGCTCTCCAGCGCAGCGCTCGACTCACTGCAAGAGATTACGTTAGACTTCACCAGCTACACCAACCACTCACAACTATTCTTCTTTCCTCGAGTCAGCGTAGAGGTCAGCAAGGATGGCTTGACGGAGTATCAGCGTGAAGGCAGTTCGTTGAAAAACTACGTGTGGCAAGAGAATGTCATCGATCACAATTTCAAAAAGTTAGACGACATGTTCGCTATCTCTCGCACCATAGATGAGGATGGAAGACCGAAGTTTGACATTGAGATCAAAAGCGTGAAATCCCATTTCTTCGGATACCTCATCAACGCCTCACGCACCTATTGGCGCAAGGAGCTGGAGTATGCTTTCGAGGACAAAAGTATTGATGAAAAGGAGGCTTACCATAAGGCTCACCTCTTCGATATAGCAG